>JAISKI010000060.1 GCA_031261265.1 Candidatus Peribacteria bacterium | reverse complement strand
AGCTTGATTACTATCTTAATTTACTTAATAATAGACCAAGAAAGAGATTATGATTTCTATCTCCTAGACAATATCTAGCTAAATCTCACTGTGCGGATTTGTAATGGAATTTACAAAATGAAATTTTGACAAAAAAGAATTTTTGAGTATACTTAGATGTTTTATCTAGGTAAAAATAATAAAATGCTCTTTACTCTTATTATTTCAGGGGTATTCTTCATTTTGCTTCCTATCCGTTTTATTTGAATAATACTGGAAGAAGGGGCAAATATTCGGAATATTTTCGGATTATGTGCAGGTATTATATTAGAGATAATTATTATATGAGCAATATATGGAAAAATAAAAGAAAATCACAGAGAAAAAGCACTGAAAGATAAAAGTGATAAAGAACAGGCTGATGAGTATCTGATACAAGCAACCTATTTAAAGAATGGAATGCTTTATGAGGAAGCTTTGGAAGTGATTGATAAAGGATTAAAATCCAATCCTAGAGAAGGGACATTCTATTCAATGAAAACCGAAATTTTATTTAGACAAGGAAAGATTAAGGAAGCTTTAATAACTTGTGATAAAGGGATAAAAATAGGGAAGAAATATAAAGGAACTACTATAGATATTGCTGACCTTTATGGACGATTAGGAAATATCTTCAAACAAAAGAAAGCATATAAAAAGGCTATCAATGCCTTTCAAAAAGCATTAGAATTTTGACCAAAACACACACAATTTATTCCTTGGCAAATCGAAACTCATAAAGTGATTGGAACAATAAACTGGTTAATGCTACAAAAATATGAAGAAGCTATTGATGCTTTTGGTAAAATTATACTTCTTGATAGTAAAAATATTCAAGCTTATCAAGCCAAATGAGAGTTGCTTGCACATATTGAAAAACATCAAGAAGCCATAGAAGTCTATAAACAAATTATACCTTTACGAATCGATACAACAACAGATGATGAGAAAGTATCCGTGTATACTGATTTATCTTCTCTTTTTGAGGAACTCTGAAATACAAAAGAATCAAAGCATTATCGTAAATTAGCTGAAAAATTAGACCCTAAGTTTAAGAAGAAAATACAAAAATATGAAGAACAAATCAAAGAGGATGAAAAGAATGCATATATGTATATGCTTATTAAAGGACAATATTTATATATGGCATGAAAATTAGGAGAAGCAAGAGATGAATATTTATCTTCTATCGAATTACGAAATGACGATACTTTTATTTTCTGTAAAAAGGATACTTATAAAACCTTGGTAAAAATATATACAAAACTGTGACAAGAGAAAGAGGCAGAAAAATATCTCAAACTTGCTAAAAAATTATCCTAATGTCGTATTTGGTGTTATTTGGACAGGTACAAGACCTGTCCCTACAAAACGGAATTATTTTGATAATCGATATATTTTTCATTTGTGTAGGGACGGGTTTCATACCCGTCCTTTTGCATATTGGTATTTGTATGATGTAAATAATAAAATGAAAATCCACATTCCGAACCATCATATCGCGTGATGTAGGGGCGAACCTATGTGTTCGCCCGATGGCGGTGTATTTGGTGTTATAGGGCAAACACGCAGGTCTGCCCCTACGATGTATTTGATGTTTATATATGAATGTTCACTGGAACATTTATATAATCCGAATTTTAATCACCTCGAATTTGAGGTGTTTTTTACTTGCAATCCAATAAAACAATCAGTAGACTGACACAATTCAGATACTTTATCTTTTCATCACAACAGTATGATAAACTTTGTCTATGATCCAGAAAAAGATCTCAAACTCATACAAAAATGGAAAGAAGAGAATTATTCAATAAGAGAAAATGATGAAGAGTGGCTAAAGATTAATAAACAACGTCAGATTTCTCTTATTGATGAATATAGTAAGATAGAAATAGATCCAAACAACCAATTTATCAAAGACTATATAAACTTCATACAAACAGAACGAGAAAAAGTTGAAGACAATTTTTTGAAAAAAATAGGAGATTTTTTTGAAATTCAAATATCTACTATGCCAAATATCGCCTGCTACCTCACTCGTAGTGGAAGATATCCTTACTATTTCAATCATGCAACAACTATAGAGGAAGCAGAGTACTTAAAAAGCAGAGAAAATGAACAAGAACCTAAAAGAGATATGTTTGGTATTGCAAATGAAGAATGGTTTGCTTGTCCAATGTTTCAATGACCATTTGCTACAAATTCAACCATAATGCATGAACTTATACATTATTTTCAACCAAATCTTTTGCCTCAATCAATCAAAGAAGCTATTCCTTGTATTTTAAACGCTAGTACGACATTTATGAATTATTGGAGTGACAATGGACATCAAGAGGTTGAAGAACAGAACTGGAGAAAAATTATTTGGGAATTGTATAAGGTCAAGAAAGGGAAATTCTCTGATCTAACAAAACTTACAGATGAAAACATTTCAGCAGATTATCATTTAAGTAATGGGTATTCTTATCTCCTGTAGCCATACAAAAAATATCTTTTCCCTGTCACAAAACCCCTCTCCTCTCGTTATTCATATAGACAATACAGACTGAATTTTTTATTATGCATAAAATTATCCGATGAATACCCTAACCCTACGACTGCAAAAATGCAAAATCCTGAATGGAACCACGCTAAAATTGCTCTGAATTATCTTGATGGTCTTTGACCATATCCACCAAATTTTCATCAAACGAGATATGCCACTCCGACTTACGATGCTCGGCAGACCCGTAATGCCCATTTTTCTCTTTATGCTGGCGGAAGGAATGCATTATACCCACAGTAGGAAAAATTACCTCCTTTTGCTCTTGGGAGGGTCGGTGCTGATGACGGTTGCGAGTTCACTGATTACAGCATTTTTCCCTATTCCTTATCTCTTTGAGGGAATGGAACAAGTACTGATGCTCACCAATAATGTCTTTGCTACGCTCTTTATCGCAGGGGTATATATTATTGCTTGGGATGTTTTGAAAGAGGGATTCCAAAAACAATCAGTGAAAAAAATTCTGGCTTCTATTGGGATAGGATTTTTGCCAATTCTCTCTTATCTTCCAATGATAATCCTTCCACAACTTGTGATGAGCGGAACTCTGCTTCCTAGTTGGGTTATCACGACTGCACTAGCTATTCCAAGTATTTTCTCAGTGGAAGGAGGACCCGTTATGGTGCTCCTTGCCGTCTTATTTTACATTTTTAGAAAACAGCGTTTACGACAAGTCGCTCTCTTGGCACTCATCAGCATTTGCACCTATTTTTTGAGTGATAGCGTCCAACGAATGATGATTTTCGCAGTTATTCCGCTCTTGATGTACAATGGGCAGAAAGGGAAAGGTTGGAAATATTTCTTCTATGTCTTCTATCCAGCCCACATCTTCCTGCTGTATTTCATCGCCTACTTTATGTGATAGTACTAATAATTGTAAACTTTCTTATATTTTCTTCGTAAAATTTAGCATATATTGACTTTTCGTTTATTATTCGTATACTGTTGTAAAAATATAAACATAATATTCATATAAAAAGAAAGGATAATTTTTTATGGGAATAATTGGAATTGTATGTATTATTGGGTGTATCTTGGTCGGTCTGGCTTGGATAGCACTCAACATTAACTGGAAGTATCTTCCATTTTATTTCTCCGAAGAAGGGAAAAAAGAGAGAAGAAATACTCGTAAAGAGAGGGAACAGGAAAAGCAAGAAGAGTTGGAATGGAATTTGCAACGAACCAAAAACGCAGAGGAACGTAGTACTACGTTAGCGACAAAGTATCTTGGAAGGGAAGTACTCTTCTATTGTAGTATGGAGGGAGGTAGCCTTTGGGATAATGAAGGAAATTTGCTCGATGATTTTACTTGTAAAGGTCCTGACTGGTGCATGCTCCATTTTTACTTCCTGGATAATGATCAATATACTGGTTGTAGTGGGAAGTACTTTATTGATACGTATGGAACTGCATATCCTGTAAAGATTGAGAAGATTGATGTGGACCCTGTTTTTGGGGATGTTCGTGTAGTACTTTCCGTCAACTCAACTCCTATTGAATTTACGATTAGGGAGGTAAAACTCCGTTCTGCTATTGCGGAGCATCCTGTTTTACCAAGTGTTGTGTTGGTGGGAGAGCCATTAATGCCATCTTTGGGAAGTAAAGATATTAAGGTATTTTTCCTCTCATCTTGTTGCATTACTCTCTATGAGCGTGCATTAGTTGTAGGAGAAAAGGTTTCTATTACGTTTAGATTATCTCATGGGGATAATCAAAGGTATAGGATTCTTGCTCAAGCTCAACCAATTTCAAGTCCGTCATTATGACGGACTTTTTTTTCAAGAGGCTTACTAAAGCAGTTAGCTTTTCATCGCCTACTTTATGTAATAAGGTATTATTTAAGGTTGACTTTAATATACTATATCATTATAAAATACAAATCACTAATAAATATAAAAATATGATTAAATTAAAACAAATTTTATCGCAGTATTCTTTAGAAAAAGGGCAAATCGTTAAGGGGGTATCTAAAGATGGACAACAAGAGATTTATGCGGCAGTCATAGGGGATGCACAAGATCTACATTTCCAAAATCTTAAGGGGACCTCCTATCATTCTGAGGGAATGGTCGATGGTATATTCTCTTTATATCACGATAACAATGACTACAGCACAAGACATTTCGGAGATTTTTTCTTATATCGAACAGGCTATACTCTCTATGAGTTATGTGACCTCGTCGAAGGGATTTTATCTCATGGAAAGTAAAAGAATCCGAATTTGGAGAATTATCTGAAGAACGCCCGCTTTTTAAGCTCGGCGTTTTTTTAATAATAATTTGCATTCTAATCAGAGATACTTATCTTAAATACACACGATAATTTATCAAACTATTAGAATATGATGAGAAAAAAGAAAAGAACAGTTGTCATAACGGGTGGTAATAGGGGAATTGGTAAATCAATTGCCCTTAGTTTTGCTGAAAACGGAGATAAGGTAATTATTATCGGAAGAGATAAAGAAAAGATTGCTGAAGTAGTTGCAATGTCCGATAATATTGTCGGTTTTAGTGGAGATGTCTCTAAATATGAGGAGATGAACCATATTTTTACAGAAATCAAAGATAAATTTGGGAATGTAGATATTTTAATAAATAATGCAGGTATAAATACTAGAAAAGATTATAGCACTACTAGTATCGAACTTTGGACAGAGGAGATAAATATTAATTTAACATGAGCATTTATCTGTTCACAATTAGTTATAAATGATATGGTAGAGCAAAAATATGGAGTTATCATCATGATTTCATCTGTAAAAGCCTTTGAAGGTTCAAGAAGTTTAAGCTATGGTGCATCAAAAGCTGGGTTAGTCAGCCTCGCAAAAAGTTATGCCAGAGCAGTATCTAAATTTGGGGTAAGAGTGAATAGTATCTCTCCAAGTATGGTTGAAACAGATATGGAAAAATCCTGGTCTGAAGAAGATAAGGAAAAGTATTTGAAAAGTTTAGCTATAAATAGATTTTCAACGCCTAAAGAATTAGCTTCGTTCGTGAAATATGTATGTTCAGATGATGCCAGTTTTATAACTGGTACGAATTTATTTTTTGATGGAGGGTATATGGTATAATATCTTGTCAAAAAAGTCTTGCAATAGGAAATCAGATTTTTATACTCTTGATAAATTTATTATTTGTTTTGCTAAAAAATGACAAAAAATATCACTCCTAAAGTTCAAAATCCTACTAAAATCTCTTCCGCCGCTGAATACCTCACCTTCGTTGCCAGCACATGAAATGCCATGGAAAGTGTCGAAATGAGATATGAAGATGAGAATATTTGGCTGACTCAAAAAATGTTGGCTGTGCTTTATGATGTAGAAATCCCAACTATAAACTATCATATTAAAAAGATTTTAGAAGATCATGAATTATCTGATATCTCAACTATTAGAAATTTTCTAATAGTTCAACAAGAAGGAAATAGATCTATAGAAAGAGAAGTCGCTCATTACGACTTACAGATGATTATCGCTATTGGGTTTAAAGTCAATTCTCACAGAGCCGTCCAATTCCGCAAATGGATCAATCAAATCGCCAAAGATTACACTATCAAATGACGAGTTATGGACACGGAAAGACTAAAAAATGGATGAGTTTTGACTGATAAATATTTTGAAGAACAATTAGAAAAGATAAGAGAAATCAGACTCTCAGAAAGAAAATTTTATCAAAAAATCACGGATATTTATGCGACCTCTCTAGATTATGATTCAAGTTCTATCATCACGATTGATTTTTTCAAGAAAGTTCAGAATAAATTACATTGGGCAATTCATTCTCATACCGCAGCAGAATTGATTATCCAGAGAGCAAACGCTGAAAAAGATCACATGTGATTAAACACATGGAAAGAAGCTCCAAAAGGAAAGATAAAAAAATCTGATGTAATCATAGCCAAAAATTATCTTGATGAAAACGAGTTGAAAGAATTGGAAACGTTAGTATCTGGATATTTGGATTTCGCTGAGAATATGGCAAAAAGAAGAATTCCAATGACAATGGCAGATTGGACGATACAATTAGATCAAATATTGATCGCTAATAAATATGAGCTTTTGCAAAATGCTGGTCAGATTTCTATGAAAATAGCCAGAGACCACGCCGAAACTGAATTTGAAAAATATCGTATTATTCAGGATCAGTCTTTTGTTTCTGATTTTGATAGATTTGAAGCGTTGGAAAAGGAAATAAAATCATAGTTAAAAGATACATTTTCCTTCACTTAAAAAAAACTTTTATTCCTCCTATCCCTGCTGATGAATGACGAGATGGAAGGGGAAATAAAAGTAGAAAAAAACTGATTTTCCTCTTAATCAGCCTTGTAAATTTCTCTAGAATCCATACAACAGCACTAGAAAAATTTTATCCCTCCACTCTCCTCCCCTCTATGTTTTATCTCTGGCAAGAAAATTTCGACCCAAAATATCCTAAATTCCGTGTTTTGAAGGCTCAAAAAGATTTTTGAATTCAGAATTATCTTCTCTATGAAGAATTGCCTACGATCATAGAAAATAGTGTCACCTACCCCAAATATCAACATATTTTTCTCCTAGATGATCAGAGATTCCACTTTTTTAGTTTTAGCATAGAAGCCTCTTTTGAAGAGAAAATCACCCTGAAGGATTTGCAGAAGATCATTAATGAAAAGATTGCACTCGCTGACAAACAAACCAAAGAGGAATTTCTTTTTTCTCATCTGGATAGTATTGAGATCAATGGGCAAGCGAAAAAGTTTCTGATTGGGGAAAAGGGGAAGGTAAGTTGTAGGGTTATTCTCGTTTATCTCAATAGAGAAACATGTTTGGAATTTAATGATAAATACGGGAATTTTCATCAGCAGAAAAATCTGGAGATCATTCCAGAAAGTTTTCAAACGATCTCCTTTTTGAAAAATACCCTTAAGAATAACAGTTTTCTTTTACTGTATATCAGAGACTCGCAGTGTAAGGGGATTCTGGTAGAAAAGGGGTTTTATAAACGTATTGAGAATATTAATCTCGGGGTAAATGCTTTGATGCAAATGTATAAGGACAATGGAATTTCCAAGTATCGATATAAAAATTATGAGGAAATCGAGAATAATCCTTTTGCGAAGGATTTGGTCATTCAGACGTTGGAATTTTATTCTCAAATGCTTTGTAAATGGATCAGTGAAGCAAAAATCTGAGGGGAAAATCTGTTTGTGATCTCACCGATTATGAAAAATGGACACTTCATGGAGATTTTTAATAAAGCATATAGTAAAGAGTCCAATAACTATATTGTGCCTTTCCATTTCCCAGAGGAGCTAGAACTTTTTGGAAAGCAATGGGAACCTGAAGACATTGATGCACTAATCTATATCAATAAGGTAAAAGCGAAGGATATTGAGCAACTAACTTCCCATTTGTCAAACCCAAGTTATCATTAAAATCTTGCATATATCAGCGATTTTCCTATAGTGTAGGAGAATTTTCCTGCGTTAGTGGGATCTCTTTATCTTTTTTATACTAAAACAAATGGCAAAAACACTAGAAAAGAACCTGGATAAAGTTTCCCAGGAAGTAAGTGAAGCAGTAGAAGACGTAAAAGAAACGATGAGTGACGTAGGAGGACGATGGAAAAAATCTTCTTGGGAAGAGAAAGTGACCACCTTCGTGGGAATTATTTTACTTTTGCGAGGACTCTGGAAGCTTAGAACTTTCGTTCGAGGGATTCTCTTGCTTATTTTAGGAGGATTGCTTGTTTCTGGATACTTCAATAAATGGCTCAAAACTCTCTTCGCTACAAAACCCACTAAAGAAAAGGCTGAGAAAGTTGAAAAAGTTGCCCCTGCAAAAAAGCCAGCTAGAAAATAAATATATTTTTCCTTCAAAGACTGACTGAAAGGTTGGTCTTTTTTTGGGTATTTTTTGTCTGGAAAAACTTTCTGGAATAGCTATACTCGTGGAAATGTTTATCTTCTAGCCGATTCTCTTCATGAACATTATCCAAATCATTCTGCTACTCCTCAGCCTTTTCCTGCTTTTGATCGGACGATACCTTAGAAAGAATAAAAAAATCAATAAATTGCTTCTCATACTTATTATTGGCTCAGGACTTTTTGTCATCATCAGCGTTATTTTCCCACAAATTCTCCAAGGTCTCGCAGAAGCTACTGGACTGGCCAGAGGAGGTGATTTAGTGATTTATCTCGGGATATTTACCCTATTTGTGCTGATTATCTTAACCTATAATCATTCCCTTGTGATGGATATCACACAAACAAAGCTCATTAGACATCTGGCAATACAAGAAAAAAGCGGAACCATTTCCCATGATAAACAGATCATTTTCGTCATCCCTTCCTACAATGAAAGTCTCATCGCGGTGGAAACGGCAGAAAAGATTTTGCAAGCAGGATATGGAATCGTCTTTGTCGATGATGGAAGCAAAAACGATGAAGCCTATCAGGCCCTGAAATGGAAATACTTGCCCAACTTGGTCTGCATTCAACACCCCATTAATCTCGGGCAAGGTGCCTCTCTCCAGACGGGAGCAGACTACGTCAGAAAATTCAATCCTGAGGCTCAGTATCTTGTGCATTTTGATGCTGATGGTCAGCACAGATTGGAAGACTTGGAACAATTCTTGGAGCAGTTTAAGAAAAAACCTGAGCTGGATATTGTGATTGGTTCGAGATTTCTTGGAAGTGCTGTGGGGATGGATAAAAAAAGGAAGAAGCACAAACAGCTTTCTATTCTCTTTATGAAATTATTTGTAGGATTAAAACTCACGGACACCCATAATGGATTTAGAGTCATCAAAGTATCAGCACTGCCAGAGCTAGAAATCACCATGAACCGCATGGCACATGCTTCGGAGATTGAGGCATTGATCAAGAATAACAAGTTGGAATATGCCGAAGCTCCGATGACGGTCATCTACTCCGACTACGCGTTGGCTAAAGGTCAAAAGCTCGGTAATGCAGTCAATGTCGCAAAAGATTTTTTGTATAAGAAGTTCTTCTTTGAATAAGATGATAAATTTATAAACAGCTATTGAAATATATACTTATAATTAAAATATTTATTTCATAATATATGATGGAGAAAACTGTTGAACAAGTACCTACCAGCAAACAGCCCTATACAGATGAACAAATCTCTACCCTTCGAGAAAAACAACCAGAATCTCTCAAACAAAAAGGAAGAGCACTCATCATTTCTGCTGTTGGGAAACTTTTTCATACCCTCATTGATAGAAAATCTACAAATTTAGAAGAAATTTCTAAAACCTATATTGAAAAAACAAAAGTTAAAATCACCATAGACGAAACCAGCAAACAAGCAATTCAGAAATTCAAACAAGAAGGAAGAGGAATCATAATGAGTAATCACAAAGCTATCAATTTCAATGATTATTTGCCAGTGATTGCTGAAGTTGGAAATCCTGATATCGTCTATACTGCTTCTCATAATTTTGCTATGAATAGAAGAGAATTCCCTGATACTAAGTTTAGACCCGTAAACTTGGGGAAAACATCGTATAAAAAAGCTAAAATAACAAATGATGTCGCACAACAAGACATAGATACCATTGCTCACAAAGGCTATGTGTACCTTCTTCCTAGTGGAGAAGATAATAAACCAGAAGCTACATTTAAAGGACTTTCCAAAAAGTTTATCAAAGATAGCCCTGCTGATCTTCCTATACTCATTATCCATATTGATCATAACTATCCTGAAGGAATGCGTGGATATGCTGATACACTTCTCGCTTTATTAACGAAAAAAGAACTAGGAGAAGTAAGTATAACTGCTCATCTCACTTCTGCAAAAGACTTCCAAGAAAAGCTCGCACAAGGAGAGCAGCTTTCTCGATGAAATTTACCAGAATCAAAAGAGTAAAAAAAACTCTTGCAAAAGAAACAACTTTCCTTACATACAGGTAATCTTTTATCCAGTTTTTACTTATAAGCTATGATAAGAAAGGAAATATTAAAAAATCAGAAAAAAATCGAAGACCTTGAATTAATAGAGAGAGACTTTGATTTTGACGAATTAGACGCTGTTTTTAAGGTAAATAAGATTATTGCTTTGATTTGACCTAGAAGGGCAGGAAAAACCTTTTTAACCTATCAAATCATTAAACATCTTATCAAACAATGAAAAATATCAATAAAGCAAGTTTGTTATATCGATTTTTCAGCATTACTTAATAAAAATATTTCTATCGAAGAAATTAAAGAGAATTATTTTACTCTTTTTCCCGATAAAAAACCAATTTTTATTTTTGATGAAATCCAAGAATTAAACGAATTTCCCTCTCAGCTTATTTCTCTATTGAATGAACAATATAAAGTGATTATTACAGGGTCAAATGCACATTTGCTTTCTAGGGAATTGTCTACAATTTTGAGAGGAAAGGTGTATACCAAAGAAATTTTACCTTTAACTTTTAAAGAATACCTGTATTTCAAAAATATCCCCACAGATAAGCATAGTAAAATTGCTGATTTTGCTAAATATAAGGGATATTTTGTAGATTTTTTAACTTGGTGATGATTCCCTGAAATCGTCTTAAACGATAATAATTTAGCTAAAGAAAACATTTTGAAAAGCTATATGGATATTATGATTTATAAGGATTTGCAAGATAGATATAATATCAAGAATGACTTTGCATTAAACTTTTTTATTAAAAGAGTACTTTCCACCTATTCAAAGGAATTAAATATAAATAAAATCTACAATGACTTGAAATCTCAAAATATAGAAATAGGAAGAGAGACGCTTTACAATTTTTCACAATACTTATCTGATATTTATCTGATTTCAAATCTAAAAAATTACTGGGCAAAAATCAAATGAACTCCAAAAACTTATTTATTAGATGTCGGATATGCAAATGTTATGGGGAATATGGATTTGTGAAGGAGATTTGAAAACTTTATCTATTTAGAGCTTAAAAAAAAGTATAGAGAAGTTTATTTTCTCAATCAAAATTATGAAATAGATTTTTATCTACCAGAAAAAGAAACCTTTATACAAGTGGTCTATAATTTGAATATTGAAAATTTAGAGAGAGAAACAAAACATTTCAAAGAACAACAAGGAGAAAAAAAGCTGATTTATTTTGAAAAAGATGATGATTTGATAGTAGATAAGAGTATAAGTTTAGTGTGATTTGAAAAAATATTGGAAGAATAAAAAACAATCTCGAAATTCTTCCTATTATGTGAATATGAATATAATTTATATTTTACAAAAAATATGAAAAAACTTCTCAAAACAATCGACACCTTTCTTGCTCAGCTTTCTATTTTTTGTATCAAACTCTACCAACACACACTCTCCCCCGATAAATGACTTTTCTCACCAGTATTAAAAAGCAGAATCTGCTCTCATAAACCCCACTGTAGCGAGTATGCGATTAGAACCTTGAGAAGATATGGATTTCGGCATGGGATCGGGAAAGCAACAGACAGAATTTTACATTGTACTCCAAAGATGAACAAAATCTATGACCCTGAACATTATCGTGTGGTTTTCTTTTCTTCCGCTCCGATTGGAGTTCCTTTTTTGGAAGAGGTCATGAAGGATCAGCGTTTTGAAGTTGTCGGTGTCGTCACCCAAGCCGATAAACCTGTGGGAAGGGGGCTCCAGATGCAAGAAAATATTATCAAGACAACAGCGAAAGAACTTTTTGCTAAAATTATGATAAGATACTTTTTTATGAAAGAAAGCCTCCAAGAAGGACGAGAAACTCTATTTATCACCCATAATCTTCAATGGGACCTATATGAAGACCGAGGTATTGTTGTTTACGCTCATCAGAATCAACATAAAAAACTCATTCCACTTTTCCAAAAACTTCTCCTCCCCTGACCTTGGTATTTTGATACCGCATGACTCCATCATTTTATCGTATTCAAAGATGCTCTCTTTGATTTGAACAACAACGAAGATGAAGCAGCCAAAACGTATGGACGTACCTTACATATTCCAGAAGAACAATTGAGCTGGTCTATTAGCTCCCTTAATGAATATAAAGACCTTATTCAAGCCTCTACCCGCATCAATCCCGAAAAATCTCTTGAAGGGAAAACCTTCTACGACCGACTAAAAGCAAAAAATCCCGACTTTATCGTCGTCATCGCCTACGGAAAAATTCTCCCTCAATCCGTCCTCGATCTCGCTCATTTCGGAGCCATCAATGTCCATGGTTCTCTTTTGCCGAAGTATCGTGGAGCTTCCCCTCTTCAGTCCATTTTTTTGGAGAAAGAAGAGAAAAGTGAGCCGAAGGCGAACCACGCAAAATTGCGTGGCGGAATCACCATTATGCAAATGGATGCAGGAATGGACACTGGGGACATCATTGATACGCTCAGCTTTCCTATCCCTTTTCACCGAACCGTTGCGGAACTTATTCAAGCCTTACAACAACAAGGACCAAAATTTTTGAACGATACGCTGTGGAATTTTGCGAAGGGATTAATCACTCCTGTAAAACAGGAGGAAAGCGAAGCCACTTACACCAAGAAAATAGAAAAAGCTGATGGATTTTTTGTACTTTCTCTGGATCCTTTGAAGGACGTCTATGCAAAATATCGTGCATTTTCTCTCCGACCCAAAGTACGGTTTGTGCGACAGGATAAAAAAGTCATCATAGAGAAACTGACTCTGGATGAAGAACTCTTTGAAATTCATAAATCCTCCCCTCTCCTGGATAACGGGAAATTGAATCCTGCCGTGAAAGAAATTTTCCTGAAACCTGAGGGGAAAAAAGAAATGGATTGGAAAAGTTTTGTGAATGGATATTTAAAATAATTTTTTTACTTCAGACTCCTCTTTTTTTAATGGCTAAACACTACGTTGTCCTCGACCTAGAAACGACCTGACTACACCCTTCTCGCCATGGTATTACCGAAATTGCTGCAGTGAAATTTGATGGGAAACAGGTGGTAGAACAATTTCATACTTTAGTGAATCCCGAAAGACATATCCCCCGTTTTATCGAAAAATTAACGGGAATTTCGAATGAAATGATTTCTGAAGCTCCTCTGATCCATCAAGTTATGCCTGATTTTTGTGATTTTTTGGGAGAAGATGTGATTGTCGGACATAATGTGTCCTTTGATTTCAGATTTTTGAACTGGTATCATTATGCATGTTTCGAGGATTATTTGACGAATGAAACGATTTGCACGATGAAATTAACAAGAAAATACCTCCCCGACTTGCCCAATAAGAAGCTCTGAACAGTGTGTCAGCACTTCGGAATTGTGAATGAGCAAGCCCACAGAGCAATGAGTGACACCATGGTCACCTTGCAAGTGTTTGAGAGGTATTTGGAAATGGGATGTCTAGAAAAGGAAATCTAGAGATTATTTATAGAGCATTCCTGCAGACATCTCAAGATAATTCTCCCCTTGATACTCTGGGAATAGTTTTTTCATTTGTTCAATGAATTCCTCTGCAGTTTCTGCCTGATCGATAACTTCAAGTGCTTGCGTGAGGTAAGCAATTTTCGTATCCACATCTGCCAGAGTTTCTGGATTGTGATGAGAGGTGAGAATCAAATCATATCTAGATTTTTTATATCCTTTCAAGTCTTTAATCAGGTTTTTTATCTCTTTTTTTCCAGCAAGAATAGAATGAGAATTTGCTCCTAACATATGCATATACCTAGCGTTGATGGCAGGAATTTCGATATCATACCCACTTGGTGTAGGGATGATGATAAATTCCACTCAGGCAATATTTATCCTTCCCTCAGAAAGTTCTTGGGTGATCGTTGGGATATTCCCATTAATATCCTTTCCAAAAGCCTGAATAAATCCCTCAATGATATGTTTAGTTTCTCCATTGGTCATTGCTTCTTTTGCTGAAGCTGTAGCGTAGAGCGTAGCTCCTTTGAAGGCATCGCCTCCCCCCGATGGATGGTAGGACAACAAAGCGTCGTTGAGCGGTTTTTTAAGCTGAGCAACATAGGTTTGGAGTTCTGAGATATTTTTGTATAAGGCTGGAGCCTCGATAGCAATCAGAGTTTTTTCAGTTTCCAAAAGGAAGGTTTGATCGTTTGCGAAATTACCCGTATGATATACATGTAAGGTAATTCCCTCTTTGAGAGGATAGACACTGATAGTTCCTGTTGCAAGTTTAGTAGTGGATTTTGGTGTAAACGTAGTATTCATGATAGTATTGATTATCGAATAAAATTATACTAAGAATAGTAAAAAATACTACCTTAGATAGTTTTCTGTCGACAGACTCCACTTTCGAAAGTAGTACAGTTATAGAATTATTTTTTTGAGATTCAATAGCAATTTTTCGTTTTTTATGTAGTACCTATAATACAGTTCTTATATAGGGAAAGCCGAGCTACAATTGCATTTTCTTTCCTTGTCTCGCAAGCAATCCCGCACCCATAAGTAGACACACCATGAAGACGATCAAAATCACTTTTCCTGTAATAACATTGACCGTGTGCATTCCCAAAATCAGTAATACCACCGACAATCCCACTCTCACCATATCAATCGCCGTTTCTCCAATCAGAGTCATGGCTCGTTTGTCAGCTTTCATATATTCCTCTCGTCTATTACTGATCACTCCTTGTGATAAATTCATAAAAACTGCACTGATCGCAATAATCAGCACATACACGATATATCCCGTAATCGTATACTGCCAAATTAGCATCGCCAATGCCACAATACTTGCAATGATAGAATAGGTCATAATTTTTGGGTAATGCTTGTGTTGCATATATTTCCCGATCAAAAATGCAGTAAGCAGAGAAAGGATTTTCGTACCCGCTAGAAAAAAGCTGATATTTGCTTCACTAATATCAATCGTATTGGGGATAATCACATTAATTTGCGAGGTCATCCCGCTGACCCCAAAGAGTCCTACTGCAACGATTCGTAGCCAATCCATTTTTTGTAATGCCTGTTTGAGGGAAGTGAAAGAATGAGAAATAAAATGGCGAGAAGTAGGGGCGAGAAAAGCAAAAATACTGGTCATCAGTCCAGAAAGCAGAATGAGACCGAAGATGAGTTGGTATACCGCAGAACTCTCTCGTACTGTGAAGAGGAAGCCACACAAAAGAGAAATTCAGATTCCTAAAATGCCTGTGAGAGCTTGTTGGGTTGCGAGGTATTTAGGTCTGATCGTATGGTGGACATCATAGAGGTTAATCAAGGCTAATCCTGATCGATAAAATCAAATATTTAGTCCATGTAATCCATAAGCAAACCGACTCCATTCAGGGAAGAAAAAGAAAATCAGAGCAATGAGGAGAACCACTATTCATGAAATCACAATTGGAGTTTTGTGGCTAAATGCAAAGTATTTTGTGAGGAGATTGGTGCAGTAAAAGCCAAGAAGTGTTAGGATAAACATCAAAATCGCACCTTTTGCCACCCCCGTGATTCAGCTTTCTCCGACTAATAAGTAGAGGGTGATGAATTGGGTAATCAGTAAAAGAGAAAGGTTGTAGGAAGTATTGAAGAGAAGGATTTTTCGTGGAAGTTTTTGCATGTTTATTGTGGGGGTAAATATTGGGCGGATATGACAATAATCAATTATTAAGACGGTTTATTGAACTGTTTCTACGCGATATGTTTATTTTTGCATTTGCATGAAATGTTGTTTTGCTTCAATAATTTTCTGAGTCCGTATTTCTATTCTCTTTTTTATCGCAGTATCTGTAAATCGTGCATATTCACTCGTTATCATAATATTCCCTTCATAATCAAAAACTGTTTTATTTGTTTCCTCTAGAGCATATCCAAATATTTCATTTTTTCAGCATTTTTCTACTAGGAGATCGTGATTTAGGTTTGCTTTTCCTGCTACTGAAATAATAGAAGCATTTGTCTTCATACTATGGAGCATATCATCGGTTATTAGCTGTTTTGTCTCTGAATTGGTTGCTAGGGTAATAAAAATTATATCGCATTGTTTAAAAATATCAGAAAGTTCTCTGTAGGAAAAATCAGCATTACGAGTATTTTTTGACCAATAAGAAACCCTATTACCAAAACCTTTCATGCTATAGGCAACAGCTGATCAAATATTTCCTAATCAAACAATCCCAATATGTTTCTCATGAATATTTTGTGTTAAAAAACTGTCTGAATAATCTTCTTTCCCTTTATTCTTGAGTTGTAAAGGAAGTTTTTTTGCTAGACAAAAAGCGAAGAAAATCAAATATTCAGCAACACTTTGTGTAGAATAATTCGGAAGGTTATATATTGCGATGTTATGTTCCCTACAATATTCTGTATCAATATAGCTAGCAGTGGTGGTTCATAAGCATAGTGCTTTAATGTTTGAAGTCTTTTCTAATATCTCCTTAGGGAATTGCCAATCACAGAAATCAGGGTCTATAGCGATAACTTTTTCTTTATCTGAAAGGGTAAAATTTGCTTCCAATAAATTTCTCCCCTCTTCCACGAAAAATATTTGATATATATATCATAATTCCGTTAATTGTTGTGCTGAAAACAAGTTTTTATCTGCAATAATATAAAGTTCCATTTGGATAAGATTAAGGATAAAATTATTCTACTCATCACCTACTTTTCTTTCATTCTCCAACCTCACAGCTCAATCATCAATATCGTATTATCGGGCGAACACGTAGGTTCGCCCCTACACGTGATGTTATACAAACGAACCACGTAGGGACACGTTAACAACGTGTCCTTTTGATGTTGTGTGTGATGTTATAGGACGGTTTATTGAACCGTCCCTACACGATATTTATTTAGATATGATTTCTAAGATAAAAATCAAATCTTTTTTGATTTCCTAGTAATAAAGTGAGAAAATATGAGTGTGTAGATATTGATCTACACATTTTTCATCTCCCTCTTGTATATATTGACTTATTTAATATACTATATGTGTTAAAATAAAAACAACAAAATAATATAAATTAAAAATGGAAACAAAATTAACAACAAAAGAAATTATCAAGAATTTCATGAAAGATCCCAATGAGGATAACTTTCAAATAGTAAGCGAGAACTCCCTGTGTTTGGAAATTCTTCTAAAGTACTTCTATGAGTTCTTGGAAAAACATCTCTCTGCAACTCAATGGCTGGTGTTCTTTCAAAAGTATCCTGACATGTATGCGGTTAGAGATTATGGAATGGCAATAATCACTAAAGTTGCTACTACTTTCCAAGAGAAAATGGCGATTCTTGAATGTTATAACGATCGCTTTGGAATTGGGCATAGAAATTGCACATCTTGGAAAACACTATGGGATATTGCTCAACTCGCTGCAACAACAGATGGTTTGAAACGAATAGTTTCACTCTGTGAGCAGGCAAATGGTGGAATTTATCGTGGTGAAGGAAATGATTTTAGAGAGGGAATTTGCGATTTATTAGAAAAAATGGCAGAAACCTGCGAAGATTGGTGTTTGATTTATAGATATTCAACATCTTTCTGGAAGAAAAGAACTGCAAAGAAGCATGCATTACGGGAACAAAAGACTTTGGCAGACAAAATAGCTATTCTAAACCATATTTATCGTGGGAGTAGCTATAATGAAGAACCATGGAAAAGTAAATTTGCAGAAATTAAATCAATGGTAAATAGTTTTGATGATCTGGTTCTCTTTACAAGAGTACACTGTGATAGCAATACGAAAAAAGAATTCATCAAAGCTTTTAATCCAACATTTGAGGAACTGGAAAAATTAGCACAATTATCTTACGATTCCAGTGGGGTGCAAGGAGTAGAATATTCCTATTTATTAAAAGCCATGGCAGAAAAAATCTAAAATTAGTAAGAATACCTTCTGAATTCAGGAGGTATTTTTTGTTGATATTCAGATTTTTCTCTACTCATCACTCACCTTCCTCCCATTCTCCAACCTCACAATATGGTCTGCATACTGCAAAATACTCTGGTCGTGCTCAATCATCAATATCGTATCTCCACGCTCAAGGAAAACTTTGAGCACACGAAGCAACTTTTCAATATCCTGCATATGCAATCCCACGGTCGGCTCATCGAGAAAATAGACCGAATGACCACGATAATCTTTGAGCAAATGTTTGACTAATTTCAGCCTTTGACTTTCTCCTCCTGATAAAGTATGTGCAGACTGTCCCATTTTCAGGTAGCCAAGACCAATGTCGCACATCAACTGTAATTCTTCGGTGATATGGTCGAGTTCGTGGAAATGCTCCAAGGCATCAGAGATGTACATATCCAGCACTTCGGCTATCGTTTTTCCTCTTCGCTTAATCGCCAAAATCTCGGGTTTGTATCTTTTCCCGTGGCAGAGTTCACAAGGGACATAGGTATCAGGTAAGAACTGCAATTCAATTTTTTTATATCCGTATCCATTACAAGCTGGGCAGGCTCCTTTATCAGAATTAAAGCTGAAATAGCTATTATTGAAGCCTAAATATTTCGCCTCGCTCGTCCCCGCGTAGAGTACTCTAATCTTGTCGAACACATTTACAAAGGTCGCAGGACACGAACGCGGAGTTTTCCCTATCGAAGTCTGGTCTACATAAATGGTATTTTTTATCTCCTCGTATCCCTGAATTTTATCTACGGCGATATCTTTGTAAAATTCCTGCAACGCGAGATTTTCAAAATGAGCATATTCCTCTGCTCTCATCACGGGTGCTGCGAGAATTTCCTCCCAAGATAAGCCTTTTTTCAAGAGTTGAAGTCTGATGTAAGATTGCACGAATTTTTCTTTATCATTGAGAAAACGGTAGAGCGTGGTGTACATCAGCGTTGTTTTTCCTGCTCCACTACTTCCTGTAATTACGGTAAAACTTCCGAGATTTAGAGAAACATCAATCCCTTTCAAATTATATTTCGATGCTTTATGGATTTTCACTCGTTTATTGGAAGGCGAATGCTCAAAGTCCACTTTGATTTTTTTCTCTCAACGCAGGTATTGTGCCGTTAGTGCGTCAGATTTCAAAAACTCTTCATAGGGTCCATTGAAAATCAACTCTCCTCCAAAATCTCCCGCTCCTGGTCAGATTTCTACCACCCAATCAGAAGCCTGAATAAATTCTTCGTTATGTTCCACGACGATAATCGTATTTCCCATCGCTTTCAGCTTTCTAATTGCTTTTATTGTCTTTTCAATCTCGGGAAGGTCCAGTCAAATTGTCGGTTCGTCCAGCACATACACAATCCCTGTCAGCTTATTTCCGAGCTGTTTTGCTAGACGAAGCCTCTGAATTTCCCCACCTGAGAGGGTATCGATTTGGCGAATCGTCATCAGATAATCCAGTCCGAGTTCTTCAATCGTTTGAATACGGTCGAGAAGCGGTTTTGTAATCCTTTCGATGAGCAATTTGGGGTGTTCGGTGTGGTGAGTGAAGAGGCGTAGAAGATTTCAAAGTTCTGAAAGCTGAATCTTTTGCAAGTCCCGAATATTGATTTTGAATCTTCCGTCATTGAGCGGGCGAGCAAAGGGCATCTCCTTTTGCATAATGAAAAATTTCTTGAAACTCGGCAGGGACTCTACGGACTTTGCGACTTCTTTGGGAAGGGTCAGGAAGACGTGTAAACTCTCTTTTTTGAGTTTAGACCCGAAGCATTCAGGACAGGGTTTCATATCGAGCATTGCTTGAAAATCCACCGTGAGAAGCCCTTTTGCATACTGCTCTTTGATGATTTCTTCCATTCCCTGATAGTACATACTGGTCCGTTTTCCACCTGAGGGAACGCGTAGAAGCTCGTTATCTCCATACACCACGATATGCAAAAACCGTTCAGGCTGTTCTGCTCGGACTTTTTCAAGGTTCATCGAATATTTTTCAGCTAACTTTCTGAGAATTGCTTGTCCGAGATTGCTATCTCTTCGTGGCAGGACAGCGTCTTTGAGTGGACTGCTTGGTTCAATAATTTTTTCAAAATCCACCTGCAAGACCTCTCCGATTCCGTGGCAGTGGGGGCAGGCTCACTCTTGTCTATTAGGGGAAAAATGCTGAGTGGTAAATTCAGGATAGGTGATATTGCAGTTGGGACAGAACATTTTATCAGTGAACCGCTGGATAGACTGGGAACCCTCTGAAACCCCATCCGCCCTACGGGCACCTTCCCCTCCAAGGGGAAGACCATTGGATGTTTTCTTTTTGGTTTTCTTTTTTGATATTTCTATGTTAGAATTTCCTGTTAATTCGACATTGGTTCCATCTGTTGGGTCTTCTTCGGACAGAGCAAGCCCTGTCCCTACGGTATCGTTTTCTGAAATTCGTACCCCAAATTTTTTGCTTTCTCCTAAAATTTTGATAATATCCTCTTTTAATCTCGGAATTCTCTGTTCTTCTAATGTGATACGGTCGTAAATTCCGTACACTTTCAAGGGGAAATAATCGTCTGCTACGACAGGGTCTTCCAAATAAAAATATTCAATCGGTGCAGAAAAGGCGGTTCATTCAGCTTTTTTCTTTTTTTCTTTCTTCCCTGATACTGCTTCTTCCTTTGCGGAAATTTCGGGAACGGCTTCTGCGATTAAGAGATACCTCGTAAAGCCTGTTCCTTTTTCCACTTTCAGTTTATTATTTTTCACAAATTTCTGTAAATCAGCTTTGGTATGGAGGCTTCCAGACTCCTTCAAGAGGTAGAGCTTTTTACCCATATATTGCTCCTGCAAATGCGAGATAATCAGCTCCACGGTCTGGGGTTTGATAGGATTTCCGCAGTTGTAGCAGTAGCAATCACCGACTTTCGCGAAAAGAAGCCTGATGTAATCATCAAGTTCGGTCAGGGTTCCCACGGTACTTCTATTATTTCCTCCTCTCTTATTCTGCTCAATGGCAATCGCAGGCGAAAGACCTGAACAGTACTCAATGTCTGGCCTTTCTCAGAGATTGAAAAACTGACGCAGATAGCTAGACAGACTTTCAATGTATCTGAATTGTCCTTCTTTGTAAATGGTATCAAAAGCCAAAGAAGATTTTCCACTTCCTGATACTCCCGTGATAGTGATGATTTTATTTTTGGGCAATTCGAGGTCGATGTCTTTGAGGTTATTGGTTTTCACCCCTTGGAAGATGATTTTTTCGGCGAGGGAAGCGTA
>JAISKI010000004.1 GCA_031261265.1 Candidatus Peribacteria bacterium | reverse complement strand
AGACACAGGTCATCGGAAGGATTTGCAGCTCCAACCCGTTCGGTCCTCCAAGTCAGTTTCCCAACTCTTCAACCTGCCCATGCCTAGCTCATAACGCTTCGGGTCTAATAATACTAACTAAATCGCCCTATTCAGACTCGGTTTCCCTACGGCTCCGTCTATAACTGACTTAACCTTGCTAGCACCATTAACTCGCTGACCCATTCGTCAATAGGTACGTGGTCACCCTAAGGCTCCCACTCAATTGTAAGCAATGAATTTCAGAATCTATTTCACTCCCCTACCAGGGGTTCTTTTCACCTTTCCCTCACGGTACTATACGCTATCGGTGTAAAAAAGTATTTAGTCTTACCCAAAGGTCTGGGCGGATTCATGCCGGATTTCTCGTGTCCGACACTACTCAGGAGAGATACGAAGTAGTCATCATTTTTATATACGGGACTTAAACCCTCTGTGGTGTACCTTTTAAGTACTTCTACTAACAATAACTTGTAACTCCATATGTATCTTCCTACAACCCCGTCATTAGACGAATCTAATGCGGTTTGGACTTTTCCCTGTTCGCTCGTCACTACTAAGAGAATCTCATTACGATTTCTTTTCCTCTGGTTACTGAGATATTTCACTTCACCAGGTACTGGCCATTTCGGCAGCCGCTTATAGCAGCTAGGTTTCCCCATTCAGATATTCTCGACTCCAAGCGGTTATTGGCACCTCATCGAGACTTTTCGCAGCCTGTCACGTCTTTCATCCTCTTTTTTACCCAAGGCATCCTTTCATTGCTTTTAAATAAATTTGTTTTCTTTTGAAAACTATGTAATATATTATACTATTGTTAAGGAACATCATCAGCTAGCGTTCACGTTTCCGTCAACGTTGCAGGGTATAAGATAATGATTTGCTATCAGATTTCAAGACTTTTTTATACTTTTTTTATGCTAGGTAGAAGAGGGGATTTTTGGAAAAAATGGGGACTTTGTTGAAAAATAGAGAAAAAACAAACAAAAGAAAAATCCCCTTGATGGGTCAAGTGGATAGGAGTAAGAGAGAGATTTTTAGAGGAGTATCTCCTCCCAAATCAGCTTTTTTGCCTGTTGAATTTCAGTAAAAATATCCTTATCCAAGGGAGGCTTGTGATACTGTGTCAATGATAAAAATGTCTGTTCCATATCTCATAAAAAAGTAGGAGATGTCTGATCTAACAGAATATCCTGATAGTGCTCCACGAACCGCTTTCCATTGTCTAATTGGTCATGAGTCCGTGGAATAGGGACGATAAGAGATTTGATATTGAAAAGTTTTTGTTCGGCGAGGGAAGTGGTGCCTCAGCGAGCGAGGCAGAGATCAGATTTTGCATAGATTTCTCCCATTTCTTTTTGGGTCAGAAAATCGAACGTCTGCACCTTTTTATGATTGAAAAGTGGCTTGAGATTCTCGTTGAGTTTTCAAAGCGAGATAAAAAAATTGAAGCTGGATGCAATAAGCGGATTGGAATGAAGAAGCTCGGCAAAGGTTTCGTAGAGGACACGAGAACCTTGAGATCCTCACATGATGAAGACGACGGGTAAGTCGTCATTGCGAGGGAACGAAGTGGACGAAGCAATCTCAGCAGGTACAATATCATCACTTAAAATCTGTCCAACAGTGATCGCATTTGGGAGTACCTTATCAAACCCTGTAAAAACAGCTGAAGCATAACGGGAGGCAATACGATTAACGAGTCCTGGATGCACATCTGATTCATGGACAACGAGTTTAATACGAAGAAAGCGAGCAGCGAAGACAACAGGGAGAGCAACATATCCTCCTTTACAAAAGACGGCATCAATATGGTATTTTTGAAGGTATCGCAAAGATTGGAAAAATCAGAAAGCAAAAAGAAAGAGATCTTTGGCATTTTTGAGAAAGGCAGAAAAAGAGTGTTCACGGCGGAATTTTCAGGAAGAAATAGGTTGAAAGTTAAGAATCTCTTTAGAAAAGGAGCTTGCAACTTCCTGCTCGAGGGAATGAGAGGATCAAAATCGATACACCTTTTCGACCTGCGAAGCATAATCGGGCGTTTTGAAAAGCGTTTCCAAAAGGGAACGAATCGGCATCACATGCCCGCCCGTACCTCCTCCTGCCATCGCAATAATTTTCTTGTGCTTTGTGGGCATCTGATTAGATGATACTAAAGTGGTGTCTATTGTGGGAATTTGAGAAAAGTTTGCAAGAGGAAGTAGAAATAAGGAGGAGGAACAAGAATATTACTCTTGGATTCTCGTAGTATCCCAAGCCCTCCAAGAAAGCTGAATCCCCTCTGGTGAACGAGTTGAATCAGAAAAATATTCTCCGCCATAGAGGTTCGCGAAATAATTGAATTTTGTCTTGAGGACCTCGTTATCTTTTGCTAATTTTGTGAAAAGATTATGATGATTGAGATAGAGATTGTGACACTCTGCAAAATCTTCGAAAGGGTCCGTCATCCCATATCAGCTACAAAAATCTGTTTTGTTGACTCAGCTTTTTCTGATAGTTTCTGACTGTCGGGAGTAATGGTAATATTCAAGAGAAGGATCATCTAAAGCAAAAGCTTTTTTTCCAAATTCTGTGAAGAGGGTGCTTTTGGTGTTGTTTTTTCCTTGCAAAGCTCCTAAATCCAGAATATGTCCGACTTCGTGGGTGAAGACTTGTCGAAACTCGTCATCATATTTCATACCTCCCAAATTCATGGTTAATTTGCTCCGAGAGGAACTTCCTCTTCTATTTCCTTTAGTTTGATTGATGAGAATTTGAGAAAAGACCTCTGTCAGAGTTTTCCCCTTTTTTGTGATTCTTTCCATATCCGTGACGATCGTGGCGATTTGATCAAAATAATCTGCTTTCTCTCGATTTTTGTAGGTCCCATTAAAGACGGTTTTTTCACAGAGGGAGGAATAAGTAGCACAGAGCTGAGCAAAAGTATTAGCCGCCTCGTGTTGTTCCTCCTCTGTAGAAGTAGCTGATTCTTGATCTAACTCTTCTAAAATCTGAAGAATCTCTGGGGCAAGCTCCTCCAATGCAGTATCCGTGTCTATGAAGGGAGGCTCGATAAATTCCTCAGGAAGTTCGGTGGCGTATTCGGTAGAGAGATAGTCAATTTGCACGACTTTTTCTTCTGTTTTTTCACCTCCCATAAAACCCTCTCTTGAGATAAGAGCCAAGAAAACAATAGCACAGACTCCGAGAATTTTTCGGATATCAGCTTGCGTACTGGGGAGAAAAGGTTTTCGATTCATACTATAAGTATAGTCAGAAGGAGAAATTTTGCAAATTTTTGGAAAGATTTTGAGGAAATTAGTCTACATATACTGCCTCTGGGGTCAATATTACTCAAAATTTCTCTTTCACGGTTTGCTGGATATAGTCCACCAATGCTACTACCTCGCTTGCGGTAGCTGATTCATTGACGATCGCTAAGGCGTTTTGTGGGAAGGTCCCTACTTTCCCTGTGGAATATCCTTTTAATCCAGCTTTTTCTATTAATCGTCCTGCTGAAAGTTTTATGACTTCAGGAGTATCAGCTACTGGATAAAAGGGCATTTCGGGGTAGGCTTTTTGTAAGGATAAGAAGTGTTCTTGGCAGACAAAAGGATTAACGAAAAAGCTGCCTACGGTTCCTATTTTTTTTACATCTGGTAATTTTTTGGATCTGATGTCTGCAATGATATCGGAAATTTCGGTGAGAGATTTGGGAGTTATTCCCTGCAAGCACGTTTGAACATCAGGGTATTTCGTAATGAACGGATAAGAATCATTAAATTTTTGTAAGGTGAATCCCACTGCAGTGATCAAAAATTGGTTCCTCAAAGCTGATTTAAATATGCTAGTACGGTAGCCAAATTGGCATTGCTCATGGGAATAGGTTTTCTTTTCTCCTGTGGTCAAATCATACCCCTCCACTCGTTCAACTACCTTTCCAACCTCTACTCCATAGGCTCCGATATTAGAAAAGGGGGCAGTACCTACATTTCCAGGGATAGCAATCAGATTTTCAATACCTGCTCGGTTCTGTTCATTACAAAAAGTCACAAAATCTGACCAATCTTCGCCAGCACCTGCACGAATGTGGAGTTGAGTTTCCGTCTCTTTTTCGAGTTGGATTCCTTTTATCGCTACTTTTATCACGAGTCCTTCAAAATCTTTGGTAAAAAAGGTTTTCGCCCCTCCCCCTAAGATCTGCTTTTTTTCCTGTTGGAAAAGAGGGGAAGAGAAAAGCTCTTGAAGTTCTGCTTCAGAATGAATTTCAGTGAAATATTTTGTTTGTACATCAATACGGAAAGTGGTATACGGAAGGAGGGAGATATTTGATTGGATGGTGAGCATCAATGAAAGAGGGAAGTAAATGATAATCTCACTCTATAGAAATTAGGGTACAATGCAAATTAAAAAACTTGTGGGTTATATGATTCGCCTTTCAATATGTCCTGACTTTTTTATCTTTTTCTCTAATTGCAGGGCTTCCGCTAAGAATGCATACACATCGTTGTTCTATAAGCGGTAAGTGGGAAATAAAAAAAGATACTCTCATAGATAATTTTCTTCTGGGGTAGCTGGGGATCGAACCCAGGACCACCCCCGCTCTAACAGCGGGGTTGCTCTACCTTGCACCATCTTTCTGGATGAGCAGAACATTTAATTTTACTTTCCAAGGCTCTCGCCTCCTCTTTAGTTGCACAGCATATACTTGTTATTAGTTCTCGATTTCCTATCCTCTTTGTAGTTTTCGTATTTCCTCTCTTATGATCACTCAGTCTTCTGCCTAAGTCACAAGTAGACCCTATGTAATATCTATCTCCTTTAAGAATGTATACACATCGTTGCTCCATTATATGAGAATAAACAATTAAAAAGAAGACTCTAAAGCAAATACTTTGGGGTAGCTGGGGATCGAACCCAGGACCACTAGCTTAAAAGGCTATTGCTCTACCGACTGAGCTACTACCCCTCACCAAGTATTTTGATCTCTATTAGTCTTCTTTTCCGATTTTTATGGGATCGACAACCCTAGGATCACCCCCGCTCTAACAGCGGGGTTGCTCTACCGACTGAGCTACTACCCCACAATCAGCAAACCTATTCTAATATGATGTTTTCTCCAGTATTTTCAAGCGAAGATATTTTATATCTTACACAAAACCCTTAAACTTTTTGTAGAGTTTAGAATTAATTTTTACTTTTACTCTAGAACCGTCTTCCAATCTAATCCATTTATTTATCAGATTGGGTTTAAAGGACCTTTTGGTAGATCTCATACTGTGAGATCTATTATTTCCTGAAACGGTTTTCTTTCCTGTGAAATAGCACACTCTAGCCATTAGTATAACCTAACATAATCTAAAAGAAGTTTGCAACATCAGCTTTTTATTCTGATTTCGTTGCTTCTGCACCAGCACTTGTTGCTTCAGCTGTAATTCCCTCTGCTCCAGTAGATTCTTCTGGTTCATCAGAGAGCACTGCAATAGTGACCACTGGTAATTCACTATCATCGAGAATTTCTACCTTTGAAGAGACTTTCAAGTCTTTTACGAATACCACATCATTTACAGAGGTTAAGGTGGAAGCATCAATTTCAATCTGAGATGGCAAATCCTGAGGGAATGCTTCTACTTCTACCGTATCTTTGATGAGCTGTACTCTTCCTTCATTGAGTTTTTCCAATGGAGACTCTCCTACTACCACTACTGGCACATCAGCAGATACTTTCTCAGTTCTACTTACCGCCAAGAAGTCTGCAGTAATAATTTCATCCAAGATAGGATCTAATTGGAAAGAGTGGATCAATACTAATTGATTCAGATCTCCTGTCAATTCCACGGGAGTGGTATATCCTGAGGCTTTGTAGACTCTTAAGAGGTCATTTTTTACACAAGAGATACTTTGCGATTCAGGAAGATGTTTTCCGTATACAATCGCAGGTATTAATCCTTGTTTTCTCAGATTTTTGACCTTTTTTCCGACTACTTCACGTTTTTGTACAGCAAGTTTCATTAGGGGTACACTATAAACAATTAAAACAGTAGATGAACTCTTATTTCGTTAAATCCTTTTCTCTGCGATCTGCGGTAATTTTGCTTTTTAATCTGGCATCCTTTCCGATTTTATCTCTCATGTAATAGAGTTTAGATTTTCTGATCTTGTATTCATCCAGCAGGAGTACTTTTTCGAATTTTCCGAAAGAAAACGGATAAATTTTCTCGATGGTGATACCAGAAGCAGTTCCTCTGATAGTAAACGTACCGTCAGGATGATTTTCTTTCTTGGTTTTGATAACCAATCCTTTGAATCTCCAAGTTCTTTCTGTGGTACCTTCTCCCACTTTTTCGTGAATTTCCAAATACATTCCCTGTTTTACAGGAAGGATTGGGGCTCCATAGGTATCGTAGACTGCTTGTAGTCTTTTGTAGTTCATTGGTAATTTTAATTACAGAAGATTAAAAAAGATTTCGGAAGTTTGCCAGAAATATTATTTCGTGACAACTTTACTATTTACCACTTTTGCTTTCCATTTTTTCTGCTGTTCCAGCATTTTTCTTACGTCCATAATTACCACTTTTTCTACTCTCGTAAGTGCTTTATTCAGCTTTCTTTTAGCGTTGGTTCTTAACCTCATTAGTATACAACTTTAGATGATAAATCTTTATGTCCTCTAGCTTCAAGGATCTCTTGTACTCTGCTCGCAGGGATTCCCATTTTTTGAAGTCTAGCGAGAGCTTTTTCTTTAGTTCTGATCACCCATTTATTTTCAGCACCAAGTTTTGATTCTTTTCTAAGAGTCAAAATGTACCACTCAATTGCATTTTCATGCTTTTTTGTAGATTTCTTTCTGTGCCACGTGATTTTTTTGAGAATGTGGGCTATTTTCCTTCCGTTGGTATCTCACATTTGTATAAAGGTGATAAAATAAATATTACATTGAACATTGAATTAGTTTACATATTTTGCCATATAAGCGAAAGCTTTGTTGGCTTCAGCCATTTTGTGAGCTTCCTCTTTTTTCTTTACTGCTGAACCCTGGCTTCCGTAAGCAGCGATAAGCTCTTCAGCCAATTTTTTATACATTGGCTTTCCTGCTTTTCCTCTCGCAGCATCTAGGATCCATTTCGTAGCGAAAAAGAACCTTTTTGCTGGCTTTACTTCCACGGGTACTTGATAAACAGCTCCTCCAATTCTTTTGGATTTAATCATCACATTTGGAGAGGCATTTTCAATCGCAGCTTGTACTACTACTGACGGATTCATATGTCCACTTTTTTTGATCTCCTTGAGAGCGTTCTCGTAGATTTTTTTGGCTACAGATTTTTTTCCATCTTTCATCAAATGATTAATCAATTTTTCTTCATTTGACTGTTGGATACCTGCATTTGTTGCTTTAGACATGGAAGATAAGATTACAGAAGATTTAAAAGAATTACAGAAGATTATTTGCATTATTATTTACCAGCTTTTGGTCTCTTAGCTCCATAAAGAGAACGAGACTTTTTTCTATTTGCTACAGGATTAGCATCGTATTTTCCACGAACAATATGATATTTCACACCTGGAAGATCTTTTACACGACCTCCACGTACAAGTACCACACTATGCTCCTGGAGAGAATGAGATTCTCCTGGGATGTAGGCCAATACTTCGGAAGCATTAGAAAGTCTGACTTTTGCAAACTTTCTCTGTGCTGAATTTGGCTTTTTAGGTCCCATCACGGAAACTTTGAGACATACCCCTCTCTTGAACGGAGCAGGATTTGCCACTTTTTTGTCTCCCTGAAGTTTATTGAGCCCAAACTGAAGTACAGGTGCTTTAGATTTAGATTTTTTCTTTGCTCTTCCTTGTCTGATGAGCTGATTGATCGTTGGCATTAGATACGTATAAACAAATAAGATAAAGGATTTTTACTAACAGTGAAAGAATATATACAGAATCCGAAACAAAAATCAAGTCGAATTTACGATAAAAATGTTTTTAGGTGAGAAACAATAATGGGAAAGCTGATTTTGTGAGATAAAAATTCTTTATAAAATCAAATATCTTATTGCCTACGGCGATCCTACATTGAAAAAACCCCGCAGGACTGCGGGGTGGACGGGTTCAAGACCCGTCCCTACATTTGGTGTTATTCTCTTGATTATTGTCTATAGACGGTAAGTGCCGTGGTAAATTCTTCTGCACCTGGAGGCATAGTAGCCTTGGTAAAGACAGAAGTGGCATATTCGATCAATACCGCTGCACCATTCATAATATAATTTCTACGAGTGGCTGCTGTTTGTGATGCTGAAGATCGGAACCATTGATTCAATTCTGATCTTCTGTTGGCTGCAACCGTTTGTAATCCATCTCCAATGGCGATTCCTTGAATATGGAGAGCCCCACCGATACATCGATCTGGATTTTTTAAGTTATTATTTATAGCAACATTTGAGGTTTTGAAGCCCATTGCTGCATAGAAGATTCCTTTGACTACTTGAGCATCATTACAGTTTTTACTTCCATCAAAGGTGATTGTTCCGTTGGTCAGCAACATCATGTTATGATTCAGATTTCCTTTTATGGTCGTATTTCCCACTGTTTGTATGATAGTAAATGGTCTATTGTAAATGGAATTAGTTCCGTGTACCTCTTTTATTTTGGTTTTGCTAATATCATAGTCAAATCGGAAACCATCGATATCTAAATCTCCATTTACGAAATAGATATCTTTCCCAGGCACTTTCTTTACGGAAGTACTTCCAAATAATTCTCACTCTAAGTTAACCGCTAACTTGGAATATTTATTGATGAATCCGCTGAGAGCATTTTTTACTTCAGTTGTTGCATTATATACCCCTCCCGTAGATATCACCTTACTCAAGAGGGTAGAAAATGAGGTTTTAGTACCATCAGCATACATAAAGAATTTACTCACATCAAATGTAGTATTTGTAATATTTCCTGCAGGAGTTTTCTGTATAATGTATGGCTTGGTCACAGAGAAATTTACATCACAGACTCTGTTGTATGGCGTTTGCTCTTTTCGCTTTCCACCGCTACACTGGAGATATTCTACAGAATCCAGAGACAATTTATATTCTCCATAGGCATCAATTGCTGTAGCTGAGATATAAGCGGTTATTCCATATTTTTCGAATTCTATCAGTCTTTCGTCCCTTTTATTTGGAGTAGTAGTATTTCCAAAGTTATCAATTACAAACATAGAAGATCTGAAAGCGAAGCCTCTGGTATTACTAATAGGATTGAAAGATCGGAAGGTATTTCCTCCATCAGCATTCGTACCCTTAATAAAATTATTTTTATTCCAGTTTACGAAAGCACTTAATAAATTAGATTTCCATGCTTCATTAGTTTCTTTTATGTTTTTATTTGTAAAGCAAGGAACTCTGATTTCATATACAGGATCCCCTGAACTTTGAGTGGCATTCCCATTATATACTTTAAAGGTACAAACCATCGCGTCTAAAGCAATAGCTCCTTCTTCGCTACAAGAATCCCCTCTGCTGTCCTTATAATTTTCTATTGCATCTTCGTAGTCTCCATTAATTTCTGTATATTCACCACCCATTTTTTCAATATTTCGATAGAATGGAAGCATTTCTCCTTGGTTGATGGAGATTGATCCATTTCCCACATCGAAACAGGCAATAGGAGTAGTCTGATCAGGGATGTGACAGTAGGTACACGAAGCATTATTGTCTTTGTGTCCATCAGGGAAGATGACATCTCTTCCTTTACAGAATAAGCTTCCTTTTGGACATTCACAAGTTTCTTTTAAACTACGATCAATAACTCCATTTCCACAGTATGGGCGATCGTCATTGATAGGATTACAAGAAGTATCACATCCATCGTCCCCTCGTCCGCTTTCTGTTGGATCATTATAATCACAACGTTCTCCATTATTTCTGATACCATCTCCACAGTAAGGCTTTTCTTTAGCTACTACATCTGCTGGATCACAGTTTTCTGAGTTGCCAAAATTAGCATTAGGGAAGATATCTTCATGAACCAGACACGCCCAGTTAGTATGACGCCCGACGCCTTCTACTCTGGCACGAAAGGTTAATATGATAGACTCATGTGGTTGTAATGTTGCTAAATAATTACTTCGAACCAATACTTCAGCTGGATCTTCTGCAAGAAAGAATTCAAAGAAATTTTCACCTCCACGCTGGCTTCCATTCACATAAGAAAGATACTTTGGTAATTTGTCTGCTACGGTAAAGTTGGTTATTGGTGTTTGCCCATCATTTCGTACTCTCAACGTGAATTGTACGGTATCTCCTACATTTACTTCAGTTTTATCCACAGTTTTTTCAATTCTCAGGTGAGATTTTGGCGTCTCTAAATAATACCAGATGCTTTCACATTGTTTTTCCCGATTATTAAGATAGATACAGGCTTTATTAGTTCTAGAATCCTGGTGTTCTGAAGTAATCGTCCCTCTCACAATAAAATATCCTGAGGCTCCTGCAGGCAAGGTGATGTCATCATATACATCTACATCTCCCCCTTCAACAATTTCACTATAGTGGGTACTATTACTATCGGTTCGATACAATATACTTGAAACACCTGTCAAATTTTTTGGGATAAAATCTCTGAGTGAAACTATCGTAGCTGGAGCATTTCCCTTGTTTCCAAAATTAATTCTGTATTCTACAGTATCTCCAATCTTGTAGGTTTTTGGTCCAATTGATCCATCAGAGAATCTCTTGGTGATCCACAAATCTGGGGCATCCGTAGTAAAAGTAATATCTTCCCAATCGTGATCATCCTCATCGGTTGGACATTTTGTATCGATCTGATGTTTATTTCCCATACAGTCGTTATTTGGATCAGTATCTGGAGTACTATCAATATCATCTCCATCATCTTGTGCGATTTCTGCGATATTTCTGATAGAAGTACCCACAAAGGCTGGATCAATTTTAAAGGTAATATCTACCGACCTAGAAGCTCCTGGAGCAATAGGATTGGTAATAGTATAAAAAAGTTGTCTGATATTCAAAATTGCTGAGTCAAACTGGGGATCATAGATCGGTGTCCATTTGAGTGGTTCAGAAATAGGATTCAGAGTATAATTCTGAGGAATAAGTCCTGTAGGAACATAATCTACAATTCTGACATTATTTGCTGTAATATCTCCCTGATTGTAGACGGTAATTCTGAAAGTCACAAGGTCTCCTAGTTTGAGTGGTCCCGTAGAAAGAAGTTTTTTAGTCAAGGCAAGGTCATATACCTGAGGTGCATTAGGCTTTGTAGCTAAACATTGAGCTAGAGCAGTTCATGGCTCTCCATTACAGCTCCATGTCCATCCCGTATCGGTTTCTGTGAAATTGGAAATCGTACCAAAATTACAGAGATAGTTCCCTGAAGTCAGATTTTCCACCTCTTGCCCATGATAGGTTGAATTACAACTTGGGTTGATCGGAGGGTTGGAACAGAGTTCTGGGTTATTTCCTATTTTCAGACAAGCAACATTACGTACCGTACTTTTTGGCATACTCTTTACCTTTGTCCTCAATTCTATTTCTATAGTCTTATCTTTTGCCAAACTTCCATTAGTCGTCCAAGTAATCGTATTCCCGTTTATGGTAGGAGCATTTACCGTCACTCCATTAGAAACTAACACCGTATAATAAGGTGCTGGTACTAATTCTAATTCTGCTGGTAATTTATCTGTGATTGTGAAATTACTAATCGCCCCATTTCTAGCCGTCACTACGATTTTCCATGTGACCTGTTCTCCTGTGGTAGTGACATATTGAGGAGATACAAGCGTTTTTTCGATAGTTCCTGTTCCTGGAGTTTCTGTAGCCTTTTTAGTTGCAGAACATTGGGGGGAAGTCATCCCAGATTCTCCATTACACCTCCATGTCCATCCCGTATCGGTTTCTGTGAAATTGGAAACCGTACCAAAATTACAGAGATAATTCCCTGAAGTCAGATTTTCTACCTCTTGTCCATGATAGCTTGAATTACAACTTGGATTAATGGGAGGATTGTCACAGCTTAATTCTTCTCAAGTATTCTTCGCAAGACAAGCAACATTTCTAACGGTATTTCCTGCAGGTGGCATTTGTCTTACTTTAGTGACCAAATTGATTACGATAGAGCTATTTTGAGATAGTGTCCCATTTAGTGCCCAAACAACGACATTCCCTGCAATAGTTGGAGTGTTTACTGTGGCTCCGTTAGGAGTTGTCACCGTATAAGATACGTATTCCAATTCTGCGGGAAGTTTTTCTTTGATAGTAAGATTAGCAAGGTTTAAATTTCCTCCGCTAGCTGTTAGGGTAATTTTCCAGTTTACCGTTTCTCCTGTTTTTGTGACATACTGAGGGGAAACTAAGACTTTTGTAATGACTCCTGTAGCTGTTGATGGAGGAGTGATTTTTTTACAGGTTTGAGGATTACAGGTAGCTGGACTTCGCCCTGGAGCATTCGGATCACATTCTTCACCTCATGCTAATGCCGCGTTAATATTCGTAGAACTTTTTATATTAGTATCATCTATAACCCCATCACCACAAAATCCTACATAGATATTTCTACATTCTTTATCAGATACTGTAGGGAGAATCGGATCAGCATTATTATAGAGAAATTTCTGGCTAGAAGAAGCTCCTTCTGCCAAATAAGTAACTGAAAACTTTCCGTTTGGAGAGGCAGTGAATCCTCTCTCATATCTATGGATTTCGTATACTAATTGTGCTGCCACAGTATTTCTTGTATACCCTGCTGGAATTGTAGAAGAGATAGAAATAGGAGTAGCTGTAATAACTACACTACTTACATTAGCTGGTTTTCCATTGGAATAGAAAGGAAATGCTTGAGCAATTGGTTGAGAGAACTGCAATATATCACTTGGATTATATACTACAACATTAGAAGCTCCTATAAATTTCCAGAGACGAGGAGAATCACTCTGGAAAGTATCCGATACTGTAATTGCACTAGATCCAGCATAATAAACCATAGGAAAAGTCCCCCCATTACACTGTGCAGTCGTTGTTAATGGCTGGGTAGATATACTTGTTTGCAGGTAATCTGCAAATACACCGAACGATAGGAAAGCATAACAGCCTATCAAGATTCCCATAACTTTGGAGAAAGATTTCATGAGTCATAATATAATGAGTTAAAATTATCTTTTATTTTTTATCTGTAGCAGCCTTTTTTGCAAGTGCATCCGCAGCCATATTAGAACTCTGATCAATAGAATTTATTCTTGTATTAGTAGTAGGTGTCGGAGCTACTTGATCTACACTTACTCCAGCATTTGGGGTACTTGGTAGAGGGAAGGTTATTCCATCTGGGGTCACGGTAGCTAATATCCCATCTGTAGGCAGATCAGGACCAACTACCCAAACAGTACCGTCCTCAGCTTTCGTCGCTATATATCCACCTCAGAGATCAACATCAACTCCTGGTTGATCTAATTCACTAAGTTGAGTCTCATCTAAATCAATATCTTTTATTTCTGTTTTACTATCTTCGTCTTTAATGATTGTTTCCCCTGTACTCGGTTTATCTGTCTTCTGTTTCCCTCCAGTAACAACTACCCCAATATCCTTTCTTTCCATATTTGGATTGACGACCGTAATAGTACTATTTGTAAACACCCCTCATTTAGAAACCATATGCTCATTCACAAGATTCTCTCCATCTTGCTTGTAAGACTGAATATCTCCAGATGGAATAATGTTAATTGGTCCCATCAGGATAGTTTCATTTATACAGTCAGCGAAGAATCCGAGCTTGAAATCAGCTTTTAGGTCGATAACAATCGTTCCTTTTTCACTCGTAAAGGTTAACTTTTTATCTGGGCTGAGCAGACAATTTATCAATTCTTTCGTAGTTAAATTCGATAAATCCGCTCAGAGTTTTTTCTCATCATTCACATACATCTTAATCTTTTGTATAGTATTTGTCAACACATTCTCGTTTTTTTGAAACTTTTCTAAGTGTCTTAAAAAATACTCTTTAGTTCTTGTTTCTGTTATATCTGCTAAATTTGTATTCGCATTACCAACATATAATGGACTATTAACAAACTTTTCATGGTGTCCATCAAGACTTTCTCCATTCCCATATGCAAAGACCAAACCAACTCCATTTCGTTCACTAGCATTATCAAATGGGAAGTCCAGAGTTTTCTTTACAGCATCTCTTGCCTTCATCAATTCATCATAAGAATTTGATCCTTTTTTGAAATATGGATTTCCCTTATTATCTGTTACTCCATCTTTTTCATTTACAATAAGAGAAGCAAAAGCAGAATCTCTACTACTTGCGATATACTTGTAGTCTGCTAACATACAATAGAGTTGTTTCTCTGGAGTCGTAGGAGTAGCAATTGCAGGAAAGTGTCCAAGGATTTTTTCAATTTCTGCAAAATTCTTTTCATCATTTACAATTCTTGCCTCTACCAAAGGTTTTAATGTATTTTTATTTGTAGCCGATAAAGATGTTTTTTCGATAATTTTTTGAGCTTCAGTCCAGAGCTTTTGTTTTGCTTGGACCATATATTCTCTTTGCTTGTCTTGCCAATTAGGTTGAGTTCTATCTACACTACCAAACTGCTTATGTTGCGTTTTCCTTACTCTGGAGAGCGAAGAATAAATAAAATTGAGATTCCCTACTAATTTATCTGCACTTATATCAAATGCATTAACCAAGTCTGCATTATCTTTGAGGTTTGTAGTTTTGAGATAATCTTGGAAAAGTTTTGCAGCTTGTTCATAGTTAGTATTTTTTCCATCATCAGTTTTTCCAGCTTCGATATACTTGTAAAATTTATTAAATATATCCTTTTTTGTTCTAAAGTCAATAATTACATCTGAAGCTCCAAAATCCCTAAAATATTCTAGTACTTTTTCATCTACCGTATCTTTCAATGATTCTGGAGAAATAGGTTTGTCAAGGATAGATTCTTTTTGTTCAGTATACGTAGTGATTTCTAATTTTGGAGTTTGTCCTGCCACTGTTTGTCCTTCCGTAAATACTAAGGTCTCTGTACCATTCAGACTTTTTTTATACTGAATTTTTCCAAGCTTTTCATAATCTATAGGTCAGACATCTTGTACTTGTCCCTTGAACGTAATCTGCAACATAAAATTCTGATTAGTAATTTTATCTGTTGGAAATTTTATTTCCGTAATTGCTGGAATATTTTTACAAGCTTTTTTCAGCCTCATTTCGAACTGTGCCCTTTTAGCAGCATTCTCGAGATACTCTTTAGTAATGCTAATCATTTCCATTTTTCCTTCTGAAATTACTGAGGGTGGTACATCCACCCGATCTTGAGCAAATTTGACTGCATCATAAGGCTTAAACCCTTTTTCTGAATCAAAGCTCGTGTTTGGTGAGACAAATTCTGTATTCCCCATCCCTTTTGATCCGATAATCAGATGAAAATCAGTTTTTTTACTATCGATTCTATTTACAAACGAGACTGGAAGACGAGCTGGCACATACAAATTTTCTCCATCTTGAGCCACAAATTGTTTGAGTTCAGGTAAAATATGGAGATTTACCTTTTCCATCAGTTTTTTATTAATTTTCACGGTATTATTTAGTTCATCATATTCTAAAAAGTCTGATGTATTTGATGGAGTTTCTCCTTCTTTGGTTTCTGCAGTTGATTCATATTTTCTCTTGAGAGTGATATTTAAATTTGTAGCTAACTGTCCAAAAGATATATTTTCTAACGTATCTGCTCCATATCCTTTTTTCAGAGTTTCTTTCTGGCGATTGAAGCTTGCTTCATCGTCAGTATAGTACAGATTTTTAAATTTTGTAAAAGAGATTCCTCCCGTTGGCATTGGTCGTCGTCAAGCAACGAATTGCACTCCCAGAGATGCTCCACTCAGATATACTGGAGAATCTGCCAATTCAGCCTTGTTAGTATTCAGCCAATGGAGAGTCATCATATCAGTTAATTGTTCAATCACTCTTTTTTTTGCTGCACTATCTGGTTCCTTCAATACTTTTTCATAAGGCTTTAATGCAGTATATACATCGCTTGCAAACGCTAATAATTCAGAATCATTTTCTTTATTGAACTTTTTTTTCAGAGATTTGAGAATTTTATCTAATGTCAAACTTTCACCTTTAGCAAGTTTAGTAATGTCTGTCAGGGTGTTACTTAATGCTGGTTTAATTTTTTCAGCAGCTTGTGCTTCTATTCCTTCTAATTTATCCCTTCTCCAGTACGTAGAAATCCCTCGTCCTGCAAGGGAACCATTCACTACTAATCCTAGATAATGAGCAGACTTCGCATCAATTTTTCCATCTCTGGTTCCGCCAAAGATTTTTTGGTCAATTCCTATGGCACCCATGGGTCCTACAGAGAATCCTCCAAGCCCATATCATGCTCCAGCCCCAGCTGCATAGACTAGCGACCCCCCTTCCCATAATCCAACTTTATTGGAGAAGGTAGCAGCAAGTCCTACAATAGGACTCCACTGTTTTTCGTGTTGAGCAACCCCAATTCCTCCAGAAAGAGAAAATTTATCAAAGATTTTAACATTATTCTTAAGCCATGTATTAAAGTTATCAAAAGTAACATTGATTCCTACTCCTCATGAATTGGATTTTGTTCCATCATCGAAAGCATAATGCTGAAACAGTGCTCCTACAAAGTCTATTCTCATTTTTTTGACTTGTTCGGCTTGCTTGGTAGGATTTTTCAAATCTTCCAAAGACTGTTTGAAGTTAGGTTGTTCTAGGGCTTTATGCTGTTCTTCGAGCTCCGCCTTTTTAATGGGATCTTTTTCTTTAGCAATTTGCTTTTTTAGATCATTTTTTTGTTCCTCTAAATTTTTTATTAGCTTTTGTAAATACTTTTCATATTCAGGAGCTATTTTTTCCTCAATATCTCTATTTACTTTGATTTCGCTTTCATGTTGCTCTGCATATTGTTGATAATCAGCAATAGCATGATTAACTCTTCCTGCTTCTACAGGTTTTGCATCCTCAAACACATCTTTTTCTCTTTGGAGATGATCCTCGGCATATTTTGCACCATGAATAAATGCCTGAGTTAAATACTCACTAGAAGCATTGAGTGAGCTTTTCACTACCTCTAATAAAGCAGGCTGTTTGCGAAAAATATCTATTACATCACCAAAGGTTTTGATATTATCTGGTAAACTAACATTTCCATTTTCATCCATAGATAATTGGGTAAATTTTAATCATTCTAATCGTGAATTAAAACTAAGATCATCTTTATAAATTTTTTCCCTCTGGGTCAAAAGTAGAGAAAAGAGATTTTGAATCAAAATTTTATTCGCCTCTTCAGTATCTGCACCTTTTTCCACTCCTAATTGCATCTTTGCAGACTGATATGCGGAAAGGATTTGCGTACCCATTACATTCCCTGCATCAATTCTGTTGTTTTTTTTCTGTTTCTCGCCTCCTACTCCAGCGACTTTCCCATTTGCATCTAGATCGGCCAACATTCCAATCAGCTTTTTTTCACTTGGAGTGAGCCACTCTTGGCTTTTTTGTTCCTGTTCCTGAGCCTTTTCCAATTGTTCATCCAGAGCTTTATTTACCAGATCAACTTCTCTTTTCGTATTGAAAATTTTTATAGCAGACATTCCAGCTCTAGCACCTTGTACCAGATGTTGCATAAGCTGATTGGCTAAACTTTTCTCTGCTCCATTTATATGTAAATCTGCATAAAATCCTGCGAAATCACTTACTTTTCCTTTGTGTTTTCCAGCGTAAGTAGTTTTTACCTTGTTTTGTAATTCTTCTTCGGTTGTCCAAGTCTGTGCATCTAACCATTTCACCACTGTTGGTAGATCAAGTTTTTTGGTGGAAGCATAGAGTTTGTCTAGATTTTCCTTTTCTGCCTTGAGTTTTTCTTTTTTCTCTGTTTCTGGCAAGTCTGGATCATCCATGAGAGTGAATCTGAGAGTGAATCCTTCTTTTCCTTGGATCATCCATTTGAGAGCCTTTTTATCATTTTTAGGATTTTTACTCACGCTAACAACTTCTAACCCTTCATTAGCTTGAGATACCCAATCTTCTGAAGATTTATCGGAGTCTTTAGAAACTTCTACTGATGCGACATGTCTTTGTACGTCAGCTTCTGACTTTTCTAGTAACTTGGAATCTTGTAAAGCTTGAGTAAGTTTTTGATTTTGAGCAATAAGTTGTGCTTTTTTTATCTCTCTCGTAGCTTTTACTGACTCCAAACTTTTTTTATAATCATTAATTTGTTGTGAAGTAAAATTTTTTCCTTTAGCTTTTTCTCTATCAATAGTTGCCTGAATTGTAGCATCGTGATTTGTAATCAAGCCGTTTAATTCATCAATTCTCTGCTGATTTGCATCAATTTTATCTTGAATCGATTTCGTATTTTCTAAGATCTGCTGTTTTAGAGGGTTTTCGGCATCCTTTGCCTCAGCTACAGCTTTTTCTATCTCTTGTTGCTTCTGATCATTTAGTTCCAGTAGATCACAAACATAATTCTTAATATCTACTGCAGAAAATGATAGAACCACGTCTGCAGGACATTTCCATTCATTAAACACAGTCAGTATCTGACTAAAGGTAGGATTTTGTGGTAAAGTAGAAATAGCTTCAGATTTAAGAAAAGCCTCAAAGATTTTCTCTAAATCAGCATTAAGTGCAGAAGCATCTTCCTTCTCCTCAATGATATTCTGCAAGGAAGCAAGAAGAGATTCCTTTTTTTGAATATCTTCAGGGGTTGTAAAATTGTCTCCATCAAGACTAATCTTCTTAGAAAGATCACGAACCTTATCAGTGGAAAGATCCCTGATAAAATCTTTTGATTCTGGATTTGATGTCATCTTTATAAACATAAAGTATAAAACTTAATCTCATTATACTCCAAACACAAAAATAAAACAAAAAAAACACCACTTTTCACCACAAATACTACTTCCGTTTTTTTAATTTATATGTATAATATTCCTTTCTATCTCCTCTTCCTTATTTTCCGTTGCAATTCCTCCCTAAATAACTACTTTATTTCCTATGCACACACTTAAACAACGATTCCATCGCCGAATCCAAAAATTCAATCCCCTCTATCCTGGGACCTATGTAAGATACCATTTCATTATCCAGTATCTCAAAAAAAAGCACTTTAAAAATATCCTAGAAATCTGATCAGGACTCTATGGAATTTCCTATTATTATGACACCCCTTTCACAGGATTGGATAAAACCCAGAAAAATCTGAGACACAAAAGGAAGAAAGGGATGAAGTTTATCTCTGGAGATGCTTTGGAGATCCCTGTGGAAGATAACAGCTTTGATTTTGTTTTTTCTACGGATATGCTAGAACATATCCCTCGTGAAGAGAGACTTAAATCTCTCCAAGAAGCCACGAGAGTCTGTAGTGATACCTGTATTATCGGCTTTCCTTGCGGAGAGCTTGCGAAATTACATGATGATTTTCGGTTTCACTATCTGGATGCGAGCGAAAAACCTGGACGAAAAACTGGCAGACATGATCGAGTACCTGAGCACTATGAGCAGGGATTACCTCGTGAAGCGGAAATCGATCAACTCATCTCCCAGATAGAAAAAGAAGGACATCATGTAGAAAAAGTTTGGTACAATAATATCCTTACCTGGAGAGATGTCATCATTTTGGAGATGAAATGGCTCAAACGAGGATATGTTGGGCTCTGTGTATTAACGGCGATCACGCGATGGTATAAAATTTTTGGAGTACCTGCTCACACGGAGGATCAGCCTGGCTATCGTCTCTTTCTCATTATTACGAAAATTTAACATTCCTTTGTAGCTATGCTCAGCTTTCTTTCTTGATTTCTTCTATTCAACCTTTTATACCACGTATTTGCTACGCGAACGGTTTTTTGATTGGGACTCTGGTCAGCAAGCATGCCTACCTTTATCAGGGAAGGACTCTGGTGTCTTTTCATCGCCGTACTCTTTTTGAGCCATATCAAACAGTGGAAAGCGTATCGGAATAGGTGGAAACGAAGCTGGATCAGTTTGGGAGGGCTTTTGATTTTCAGTGTGATAGTTTCTTATCTGGGGATGGATAAAGGACGAGGAGATATTTTAATAGGAATAAAATACGGATTTCGATGGTTGATCATCCTCCTAGCATCTACGGGAATCGGATTTTTTTACCGTGAGAAATTCAAAAATCCCAAACTCTGGAAGTACCTGCTTCGAGGACTAGTTTGAACGGTGGCTGTAGGATTTCTCCGACAAGGACTCAAACTTTTACGACCAGATTTCTTTTCTTGGATCGGCTACGAACTCCATCTCAATGATCGACAATTTGATCAGAAACCCCCACTCTATTATTTAACGGGTTGGGAAGGCACGCTTCGCCGACAGGGGCTCTTCTCTGGACCTAATAATTATGGCTATTTCTTGGTTGCATTCTTTCCTGTGATCCTCTCCTTCACGAGGCAGCATCGCGATCAGAAGGCATCTCAACGACTAAAGCTTGGAATCCTTTTTATTTGGATCCTTGCAATGCTGATGACCCTCTCTAGGGCTGTCATTCTCTGAGGGATCTTGGTACTCTTTCTAACCTATCGATCAACATTAAAGAAAAATAAAAAGCTGCTCCGAGGAGCAGGAATAGCTATTGTACTCGCTTTTCTAGGACTTTCTGTACTTAAATGGGACTCTACCCTAGTCCACATCACGAGCAAATTGGGAGCTATTCCGCAGATTATTCAGCAACCTCTAGGCTATGGATTGGGAAGTTCTGGACCAGCCATCCATCACAACGGAACTATGCTGCCAGAAAATTATTATTTTGAGATTTTACTGGATACGGGGACAATAGGGTTGATCCTCTGGGCGATAGTGATATTCCAACTGATAGGAATGCAGGCGATGCTCAGAAAACAGGGACTAACCACTCCTGAAAGTGTACAGATTCAACGTGGATTGCTCGCACTCCTTTTGATCGGGTTCGTACTGCACGTTTTTGAAGACAGTATGGTAAATTATCTTTTCTTCACGATCTATGGGATCCTACTTTGATGTCTGAGTCGTGAAATTAAAGGGAACGTCTGATTTTTTATTCCTTGAAGTTGGTCATCAGACCACAAAGCTCCGTAGATCCACGTTGTGCCCCACCAGCGTAAAAAGTTTTTACACAGAAGCGAAGCTCATATGGTTCACCCTGATGGGAAAGAGACTCTTGTACTGTTGTATTATCTGCTAGACTATTTGGAGTACCTTTTTTGTCATATATTCCCATTACTTTTACCATTCTATAAAAATCTGCTTCTTTTGCCATCAATCAGGAAATAGGGGTGCCTTCTGTGCCAGAATAAACATACCCTGTAAAGGATACTTTAAATTTTGAAGAAACTTCGGGGTCTGTAAGTATGTTATCCATATCATAATATGCAGAAGCATCTAAAGAATATTGTAATTCTAACATAGGATAAACCTGCATATTTTTTATATTTGAGCTAATACTATAATATCCAGGTGTCATAATTTCACTTGGGGTAGTAAAAGGATCCCTCTTTAGCCAATATCCGTCTTTCAAACCAGCCCATACTCTTCGATTAGTATCTCTAATATTATATATCATTTCCATCCCTTCTCTGGTCAAATTCATCGCTATCACATTGAGTCTCGCCTGCTGAACGTAGGCATAGGCCCTATTCACCGCTGTGATTATCCCAATAATGACAAACGAAAAAAGCGTCAGTGCTATTACCACTTCGATCAAAGTAAAACCCTGCTGAGCTTTATGCATTCTGCGGGATAAAAAAATAAATTGCAAATCTCTGCCAAGTTCATAGTATAGAAACATAGGAAATAATCAATCTGATTTTTAAATCATCCCTACTCTTATTATCATGGAACGAATCGGCTACGCCATCCTGCTCGGAGTAATTGCTATCTTGATCTGGGCAATCATCATGGGCACAGAAAAAATGACCAGACTTATCATCGGGAATTATGTTATCTGAGGAACCTGCTATGCTTTTGGGGAAAGTATTCACTATCGAGCGAATCAATTAGCGACTACGCCAGAGGCAAATCTACTCGGAATCAGCTATCAGAGTTTAGCTCATTTTCTCACTATGGGACAATTAACTTTTGTTTTGGTACTTTTTATTATCCTCATTGCATTGGTCTATACCTCCAGTACGATCAAAGTTTCTACGATCCAAAACCCCTCAACGGAAAGGCTCTACTATATTGCCTTGATCCCTCTGACTTTACTCAGCTTTATTTTTGCTCTTTCCTTGGCGGTAATGGGAGAAGGAATTGAGACTATGGAAACTATTAAACAAAATGTCAGTGGAACTTTTTCGTTTGTAGGCGATTTTATCCAAGCTATGCCGTTATGGATGTTGGCTCACGGGATTTTGGTACTTTTGATTTCGAGTCATATTAATATCAAGCTGAATTTTGCGAAAAAAACGACTCATTTACCTGAAGGACTTGGGGATTTATAAAAAAAGTAGCTGAAATTTTGCATAAATTTCCATTCTGAGTATAATAAGGTGTCTTTTATCATCTGCTGTACTCCTCTATGAAAGTTATTTTCCCACAGAATATTCAAAAAGGCTTCTTTTCTGGTTTTGGAATCAGCATTTTGTGATTTACTATTACGATGATCCAGATGTTTTTAATGGCTATCGGAATCGTGATCGCTTTAGCTACTTTTAGCACTTTTCAGAAAGCGGGGGCTCAAGAATTGGGAATCATTTTCGCGGTAATCATTCTGCTGATTTTTGCTTTTATTACCTTTTTCAGAGTTTCGGAGATGAATCTTTTGGAATTTGTGGCGAAGAAAATCAGGGATGTTTTTTTAGATACCACGAGAAAATTTCAGATCAACTTCAAGAAAAATCCTCCTATTGATGTGACGATCGCTAAATCTCGCCATAGAGAAAGTAAACAGAAAATTGAAATAAAAAGCTGAATCGACTTTAACAAGGTAGATCAATTAAATAAGGGCGGATTATTGTAAGTCTGTTTCATCGAGCTCAGGAAAAAGTTTTTCGCATGCTTCACATTTTATTACAAATGGCTCTTGTAATTTCACTGCTTGGTACAGCAATTCTTCGATATTGATAGTTGCATTTTTTTTGTCGATGGGTAATATCGCTTCTTCATCAGAATCCTCCTCTGAAGCGGGATCGATGGTAAATTTAGCCGTATATTCTTCAACATGGATAGGACGAAGGAAGGTTTCTCCACAGTTTTCACAAACCTCCTGTAAAGCTCCCTCCAAATTTTCCATGCGAACCAAAACACTTTTCCCATCCACGGAGTATAAGTAGAGAGTCCCCTTCAAGCCCTTGTCTGTGAGACTTGGTAAAAGGGAAGTCTGAACTTCAGAGAATTCTAGGGTATCATTTCCGAGGTGATTGAGAAGATCTGCAACTTTGATTTCAAAGGAGTTTCCTTTCATGAGTTTAGGATAAGGAAGGGTAAAAGCTGGTTAAAAAAATTCCGCTGATTTCTCAACGAAAACTTTGATGGTAGCATGGTTAAGAAGCCATAAATTCTTCGATATACTTTCTACTTTTCATCCTTTTAATATAATATTCCATCTTTCTTGCTTCTGTGAGTGTCGTATATTCTTTTGTATATAATAACTTTAATGGAAGTTTTCATTTCGTCGCAATCACTTTTCCTGATGAATGCTGTGCAAATCTCCTTTCCATATTATCCGTACTACCTACATAGTACTGTCCGTTATTAAGGAGAAGAATATATACATATCACATCATTTCTTGTGAAGAAGATGAAGACCTGGACTCTAGGGGATTCGAAGACTCACCCAGCCGATCCATCGGCTTGCTCTACCAAATGAGCTAAATTTAATAATTTGGACTCTAGGGGATTCGAACCCCTCACCCCCTGCGTGCAAAGCAGGTGCTCTACCAAATGAGCTAAGAGCCCACAACTCAGTTTATCCTTTCTTTCTTTTTTTTGTTTCGAATTCCTCACCCAGCCGATCCATCGGCTTGCTCTACCAAATGAGCTAAGAGCCCACAACTCAGTTTATCTTTTCTTTCTTTTTTTTGTTTCGAATTCCTCACCCAGCCGATCCATCGGCTTGCTCTACCAAATGAGCTAAGAGCCCACAAAAGTTTATTGCTCTACCAAATGAGCTAAGTTTAATCCGATCTATCGGATAGCCCACAATTTAGTTTACTTTCTTTTAAGATTTGGGGAGAGTAGGATTTGAACCTACGTAGCCGTGAGGCGACTGATTTACAGTCAGTTGCAATTGACCGCTCTGCCATCTCCCCATTACACCGTCGTCATTTCTGGAAGTGAGTCTGTCGGATTCGCTACATGCACAATTCCAAACATGATCAATCCACCAACGATAATAAGTGCGAATCCACCAAGGTAAATCAGATTTCTGGTTCCTCAGAGATTTTGCTCAGCCCAAGTGCTTTTCCCAAACATTTCCATAATCGGATAGGATCGATACATCAGAGCACCACCCACTGCCATAAATAGGAATCAGAGGAAAAATTGCTTCATTATCCACCAATAAGGAGTAAAGAGATACCCAAGAATACATAGCGGATAACGGGACTTGAACCCGTACGAGCAGAGCTGAAGTCTGCTATGCTACACCAACTACATCATATCCGCACAACGTCATTTCTACCCATAAGTGGCTAGAGTGTATAAAATTGGGATGGAAAATCAAGAGAAAATTTGAGAAAAAAAATTAGGCTTGAATTTATATAGAAAATCATTATTATTAAATAAGTAAATAAAAATCAACAAAAAAAATAACAAATTAAAAAAAAGACAGTATGAAAAAGAAAAAAATTTTTAGTATTTTGCTTTGCCTGATCGTATCGGCAACAGCAATGGGGAAGACGGAAGTCATCCAAAAGGGAGCATTCGTGCTCTCAGAAAATTACAACAGTATTGAATTTCCCGTGACCCAACAAGTCGGGGATGTGAAGTCTGTCTTGGAACGGAACGGTGATGTAATTTTATGGACACTATCTCTGAAAGAAGTGGGAAAAATCGGCACCGTCACCCTCGGGGACAATGATTGTGATTGTAATGAAAAATTCACCAGCGAAGGAGAGATGAAATTTCCCTTGGTCAAAGAATCTAACGTCTTTAAAAAGGTCTATTACAAGGCTGAAGTAAAGATGAAGAAGGGCAAAACCCTATTTGGCGAAGGAATGGTCTATTCCTTTAAACTAGAAAAGAAAATATCTAAGGCAGGCGTTGTACACACCTGGGAATGGATTTTTACCTTGGTCCTGTTGGTGTTATTTGAATTCTTGATGTTCACTAAGCTTTGGACATCAGCGGGCAAAGATGACGAGGAAGGTTGGTGTGTCATGGCTGGAGTAGCTCTGACAGCCTTTACCATGTTGCTCTGGATCTTCTCAGGAACCTGGTTCCCATTAGAACTTGCGATCTATCTCGCCTTGATTGGAGGGATTACCCACTATATGTGGGGGAACAAGATAGCAAACTACTACTCAACTTGGAAAAAAAGAAGAATTGAGAAAAAAGTTGAGAAACAAACAGAACATTGCTCTTATTAAAATTAAAAAGTCTCAAAAAAAAATTAAAGATGAAAAATTTGATTAAAAAAATGATATTCAGTCTCCTTACGGGAGTACTGATATTCAATGTTGGATGTGCTCCTGTGGATCAGGAGACAAAAGACCAACAGGAAAAAGAGAAAAATATCAGAAAAGGGTTACTTTTTATCTATGCAGAGAACCTCAAAGAGGAAAACCAAGTCTTCGTTGGCAAGACCGAGGATATTGCTTCTAAGGTCTGGAGAACAGGAGATACCTTGTATTGGAAACTCTCCATTGATACCGTAGGTGTCCTTGGGACCGCTAAATTCATCGGTTGCAGCTGTGACTACTTGGAAGTAGATCATCTACACCTGAAGACAGAAGTGATAGACAAAACCCACCAATTCGCCTATGATGCTAAACTGGAGGCGAAAAATGTTGGAGAGGTTGAATTTTCCCTTGAGAGGGATGTAATCCTAAACTTTGAAATAACAAAAGAGGATTTCTTCCCCACGGAAGTGTGGATGATCCTTTGGCTAGCGTTTCTTGCCAGTGGGATCTTCATTACCTGCCTCTTTTGCAAAGCATTGGATGCTGAGGAGAGTGAGGAAATCTTTGTGAGTATCGTTCTTGGGGGTATAGCCTCAGCGGTCCTTACTTTAGCGGTTGGGGGCTTGGTTGCTTTTGACCATTCTTGGAGCTCTGGTATTCTCTACGAAAGTAGCATTACTGGAGTAAGCTTTTTCTTGTGTCTCTACTTCTGGACTCAGGGGTGGCGGAGGTCTTTAGCTCAAAGTCGCAAGAGAAAAAAAGCGGCACAAAAAGAAGCCCGAGAAGAAAAAGAAAGGGCAAGGCTCAGGAAAGAAAAAGAAGAAAAAGATAAATTTGGTCCCACCTATTGAAGGGATCTACTATAGTAAAGAGGTTGACCTGGTTCATGGTCAGCCTTTTTTATGTTGGAGAAAAATTGACAAAATCAGTTCTTTTGAGTATACTTATCTCTATGAAACACCTACCTTCAACATCAGAAATCATCACTACTCCCCAGACCCGTGACCTTGAACAGCTGTGGCAGGAGGTTTTTTGAGATACCTATAAAATTGTAGAAGTTTCTACTCTAGAAAAACTTAAAAAACTTGTGAAAGAAAAAGAAGAAGCAGATCACTATTGGAAGGTCGTCGATTACAGATATCCCAAAACTCCCAGCGAATTATGTGATGAATTACTCAAAAAATCTGATCAACATCTGACTATTAGCTTTTTGGAGTCTTTGCCAGAAAATACGAAAAGAGCTTTTGCAGATCTCCTCATTCATACGGTAGATTTTAAAACTCTCAAGGAAAAGTTTTGAGTAGCAATGCTCTTTTGGATATGGCATCATTGCTATTATTATGGGAATAGTCGTGAAAAGTTGGAAAGATATTTAATCTCTCTCCCTTTTGTAGGATCCGAAAGACATGTTCAATTTTTGGAAAAAGCTTATTCTGTACAGCGGAAGCTCCATCATCATAACTATGATATTTATCAGACTCTTCTTTTATTTGAAATGGCAAAAAATCTGCCTACTACCTTAGAGTCTCCCGAAGTTGAGCAGTGTGTGAAGGAAGGTTTAGGGGAAGGGTTTTCTCTACAAGCACTATCAACCGTAAATAAAACTGAATATGGACATGCAGAGGGGCGATGGGGGAAAGAAGTAAACACTCAGGAAGAGCCCTTTAAAGAGGATTTTTTTGAAGGAAGGACTACCTATGCATCTAGTAGTATTAATGGGAAAAAGAAATATATAAAAGTAGCTAGAAGAGATAAGAATGACCTACATCAAGACTTTTCTGGAAAGGAATACGCTATATATTTGGATGGTCCTTTTGGGATTGGGCTTTTTCAAGGAAAAACTCCTTTGGCCACGCTCTCCTTTTCTTTGAAAGATGAGAATACACTTTTTATCCATCAAATCCAAGCGGTATCAGCTTCTTATTTTGATAGATATGGCAGGACTAAAAGGCAGGGCGTAGAAACCATTACCCATACTCTCCCATGGAAAGAGACCTTGTATCAGGTAGCAGTACTCTTGGCTAAAAAATATCATTGCAGGGGAATAGAACTCATTTCCTGAGAAAATAACAAATGGACAACCTATCCGCGTACAGACTTAGTCTATGATGAACTTAAGGGGAAATTAGTAGAAAGGGAGAGCGATGTCCCTCACCTTTCCCTAGCGTTAGCAAAGCAAATTTATGATATTTTTGCTGAGGAGGAGGGATTTAATAAGAACGAAGACGGAAATCGACATAAAGAAATATCATAAAAAAAATCCCCTCAAAACAGGTTGAGGGGCAGACGGGCAAACCGTCTTGGTGATTTATTCTTCTCCATGAGCTTCTCCATGATGCAAGAACTGCACAGGATACTTCGCTTGAGAGCGAGAATAGAAACAAGAAAGCTGTTTCATATCCTCCTCAAAATTGAAGTCTGGAGAGAATTGAAAGGATGGTCCGAGGGTACAAGTTTTCTTGCCATAATCGAGTACCCCGATAAATACGGGGGTTTTTGCCCTTTTAGCAATGGAATAGAAGCCATTGTGCCAGTGATTGGTGGCTTTTCGGGTACCCTCGGGAGTGAGAATAATGATCAGATCCTCACTTTCCAAACGTTTGGCAATTTTCACAGCTTCTCGCGGACTATTCCTATCAATAGGAATCCCTCCGAGGGCAATGAGCAGATTTTTAATCAATCCTTGGAACGACTCCTTTTTAATGAAGAATTTGGATTCCTTCCCTAAAGCTAGATATATCAGCTTCCCGAGGATAAAGTCCATACTACTGGTATGAGGAGCAGCGATCAGGAGATACTTTTTATCGGTGAGTATCCTCTGCGTAGTCAGGTAAATCTTCCACCCTAGGAGGAAGAGTGCGAGTTTTGCTAAACATTTTTTCATTTTTTTGTTTTTTATTTATATGGGTTTATTTTATATGGACATTATAGAGATATACTGATAGTATTCAAGAGATTTTTTATTAAAAAAAGGCTGACAAGGAGATTCTCCTGCCAGCTCTTTTATTGTTTTATTTCACTCTCCCTAAGAATTACTTAGGAGGAGTGAGAAGATTTTTCCCATCGATAATCCACTCAGTGTTTTCACCATACGCTTTTTTGTATGTTTCAACCTCGTTGTAGAGTTCAAAGAGCTCCTTGCTACGGGAGTATGCCCTATTCATCAACTCTAAGGCATCTCCATCAGCCTTTCCAGTAATAGAATCCGCCATCGCTTCGGCGGTTGATCTAATTGTCCTTGCCCTGGAATCAGCCTCACTGGTGATTTCCTTTGCCATCCTATGTCCCTCTTCTTGGTAGGAGGTACTAATTTTTGTGCGGTCGGCAATCATGTCGCTGTAAACTGCTGGCTTATTTTCATCTGGTAATTCTACCCGATTAAAGGAAAAAAACCTTAGGCTTAATGCGATATCTGACAGGCCGTCATTAGACATCGCCTTAATAGTATCCAGCAGCTCTGGACGCCTATAAGTAACGATATCATCTAAGGTATTGGCCCCAATTACGGCAGCAATATCAGAACCCAGATTATCGTCTATTCGCCTGGTGGCCTTTCCTAAATCCCCGACTTTCGTCATGTAAAGAATTGGATTATCAATATGGAATAATGTGAAATAGTCAAAGAGCATATTCTTATGCGTCCTTTCTTGGAGAATTAACTCCTTTCCAGTGTGCAGTAATAATCGCTTGTCAGCTATTCTCAATGATTCCCAGGGGAATTTCAAGTTTAACCCTGCTTGGGTATAATTCCTCTGTGGTGCTCCTCCAATGAAGGCAGCCGCCTGTTCGCTCTCTCTTAATTCAAAGACAGAACGATACCCGACAATGAAAAGCAATATAACAATAATTGCTCCAATTTGATTTAATTTTTGATTTTCAAATATTTTTTTCATTTTCCATAATTTTTAATATTTAACATATTTCCGTTATCAATAACGGTTTTCTTTGCTCCGTATAGGACCTCTTGTTGAGCCTGATACCACATTTTTTTGCGAGTGGTAATTGGATCTTTTTTATAGGCTTCATAGGTTTCAGTAAATTTAGCTACTTCTCCTTTTGCCTTATTCATTCTTTCAGAGGCATATCCAATCGCTTTATTTATGGTTTCTGCCGAATCTCCTTGTGCTATAGGAATAACCTTATTTACATATTCATTAGCCTCCTTGACAAATCTTTCCTGATCCTTCAGAGAATTCATTACCTGATTATAGGCAGCTTTTACCTCGGGAACGGGAGGTGCACAATCTTGAAGTTTCACTTCATCGATTGTCACATCTAATTCTATAAAGTCACAATATGACTGTAATAGTTTTTTATTTTTCTCTTGGATTGCCAACTTTTCGGTAGTTAAAATATCATCCAAGGTCGTTTGTCCTACTATTAATCTCATAGAACTTTGTGACAAAAGATCTAATACTAAGTCTGGAGCTTTTACTTGATACAGCCAATTATAGGGATCATTTATGGTATATTGGATAATCCAGTTAACTTCCCCTAAATGTCCGCCCTTAGTCAACATTATTGATTCCTCAGGACGATCTTCATCTGGAATGTCCGGTCCTGTCGTTCTGAACCCCAGCTCCCATCGATGACGTTCTTTGGTATTTACCTTCCTTATCTCGGTAATGAAAGGTATTTTAACACCAATACCAGCATTTATGGTATGGGAATATTTACCAAAGTGTTCTACAGAGGCATTTTGTTTTTCTCCTACGTTGTAGAACGTACCGAAAACAATACCGAATGCTAAGTAAATAGCTACACATAGAATAATCCAATTCAATGGGAGTATCTTAAATCCTTTCAATTCCCATTCATCATTGTATTTACTTTCCTCAAATTGAAATCCGAGGAAATTCAATAAATTTAACAATTTCTGTTTCATTTCTTAATTTTTTTTAAATTACTACTTAATTTTTTTGCTACTTCGATTTTTACGTCTTCCTTTCGCTTATTCAGACGGTTTATATATTTTTCAAATGTTAAAGAACCACATCGTTTTTTTTATTTATTATTTTGTTTTACTTGTTTATTATACGCATATATATATCAAATGTCAAGAGCAAATTTACTTTTTTTAATATGATATAAATTTATATTTACAAATACTCTCTTGCATACGTCAAAAATAATATATAACAAATAAACTTGCAATCTGTAAAAAAATACCTATCTTAATAGCAGATTTATTTTTCTTTTTTTCCTATGAAAAAAAACTGCCTTTGGATCCTCTTCCTCATCCTGCTCCTCGTAATAGGAGGAATATTTTTCTACCAACAAACACCTCCCACATCACCATTACCACTAGAAACCTCGCTCCCAGAGGATGCCATCGCTTTTTCTGGAGCTGAACGAACAAAGGAAACTATCAATGAACAATTAGAAAGACGGAACTACTGCGAAGTAGATAGCGACTGCGAAGCTTTTTATGGAGAATGTCCGTTTGATTGTCATATAACCGTGAATAAACAGTTTGTCACCCCTGCTCAGCAATTGATAGCTCAGCGAAGAGAAAATGACGAGAAAAAAGGGAATCCCCAGTGTGTCTATGGATGTGTACAATTAACAGGGGTTCAATGTAAAGAGCAAAAATGTGTGACGAGGAATGATTAAAATTTTCTCTTGCAATTGTGTAGCAGATCATTATACATCAACCATATGAATACATCAAAAACCAGCTCCTACAACACTTTCAAATCGTGATAGTGCTAGGAGTGAGGTGGGATTTCGTGCGATACTCTCTTAGCTAACCATTGGCAGGCTATCAGGGTCGAGGAGATCAGACTTTTTTTTGCTCTGATAATTCCGATTTATACACCTTATTTATATTACCCAATCATCCAGATGAAAAAAATTAAAAAAGGAGATCCAGTTGTGGTTATCGCAGGAAAACACAAAGGAAATGTGTCTAGTATTTCTCGTGTGGACGGCGATTTTGTATATGTAAAAGATGTTAACGTAGTAAAAAAAGCTAAGAAAGGTGAAGGATTCATAAAAAAGACATTACCGCTTCATGTTTCCAATGTAGCTTATTATTTGGCAGACCAAAAAGCTCCAACTAAAATCGGGATCGAGATTTCCTCAAAAGGGAAAAAAGTCAGAATCGCGAAAAAGACGGGGAAAGCGATTGATTAGTTTTACTTAACTGTTTGTTTACTCAATGAAAAAATCAGAACTCTTTGAAAAAATGAAAGACAAACTTCAGCTCACAAATGTGAATGAAGTACCAAAGGTAGATAAGGTAATCGTATCTATGGGTATCGGATCACTGGTGACCAGAAAAGGACACAAAGATTTTGAAGAATTTGAAAAAAATCTGAGAACTATCACCGGTCAGAAACCTCATCTGTGTAAGTCTAAAAAATCTATCTCAAACTTTAAACTCCGTGAAGGATTACCGGTAATGCTCAAAGTCACTCTTCGTAAACAGAGAGCTACAGATTTCTTGGAGAGAATTGTAAAATTGGTACTTCCTCGTGTAAGAGACTTTACAGGAGTTTCCAAGAAAAGCTTTGATCCGCAGGGAAATTTGAACTTTGGTATCGTTAACTATGCTATTTTCCCAGAATTTGGAGTGGATGAGGTATCTCTTCCTATGGGATTACAAATCACAGTAGTAAATACTGCAGGAAACCCAGAAAAAGCACAGGTATTCTTGGAGGAATTAGGATTCATCTTTAAATAATCAGATTTATTTATCTTTATCTTACTTACATTATGGCTAGAGCAGCATTAAAATCAAAGCAAGGGAAAATGTATGAAAAGAAATTTTCAGAAGGAGGTTCTCTTAAACAACCAACCAAATTCTATAATAGATGTAGACTTTGTGGAAGATCAAAAGCGTACGTTCGCGATTTCGGTATTTGCCGTGTATGTCTGCGTAGATATGCTAGAGAGGGTCTGATTATGGGACTGAGAAAAGCAAGTTGGTAGTTCCTCTTTTCAACCCCCTGCTCACTTCCCCGCTGTTCAGACGGGGCGGACAGTCCGTTCATTGAATACAGTTTATCTCCCTGTCAGGGGAGAGGGAGGAGGACGAGCCAAGAGTAGGACGACGGAAGAGGGGTTGTGAAAAATCTTATTTATCTTTAAACTATTGTAAACAATGAGTTATGTAAATGCGCCAATCCACGATCTCCTTATCAGGATTAAAAATGCATATATGGCGAGAAAAACTACCGTTGAAGGAGTGGTCTTCTCAAAATTTAAAGTAAAAGTCCTTGATTTGCTCAAAGAGTATCATTTTATCAATAGTTATCAAATTATTGAAGATGGAGCGAAAAAGATGATTACCATTTCTTTGAAAGTCGTAAAAGACTCTATCAATGATATTCCTGAAGTAAAATTCTATTCAAAACCTTCTCGTCCTCGATATGTGGGGTACAAAGACCTGAAAAATGTAGCGGGAGGAAAAGGAATCGGAATTATTTCTACTAATCAGGGATTATTGCCTGTACATGTAGCAAAAGAAAAAAAACTCTGAGGAGAACTCATCGCTGAAATCTACTAGTCACTAGTAGCTAATGTAAGCTTTTATATTTGGTATTATTACACTAATGTCTAAAATCTGAAGAAAAATTATCACTATTCCTACGGGAGTAGAAGTGACCTTGACGGGTTCTCATGTAGCTGTGAAAGGTGCAAAGGGAAACCTAGAACGAACTGTGCCAGCAGGAGTACTTCTCAAAAAAGAAGAAAACGAAATCACAGTGAGTATCGAAAATGATTCTTTCAAGAATTTGCGAGGACTTTCTAGGACACTCATCAATAATATGATTGTAGGAGTATCTCAAGGATATGAGAAAAAATTGCTCATTATCGGAGTAGGATACAATGCTCAAGCATCTGGAAAAGAAGTAATCTTCTCACTCGGATATGCTCATAAAGTAAACTTCCCAATTCCTCAGGGAATTGAAGTGAAAACAGAGCAAGATATCAAAGGTAATACGGTAATCACCATCAATGGATATGATAAAGCGTTGGTTGGAGAAGTAGCTGCGACAATGAGACAACTCAAAAAACCTGAACCTTACAAAGGAAAAGGAATCAGATACTTCGATGAATTCATCAAGCTGAAAGCTGGAAAGAGTGCTAAAAAATAGTAGATAAGATTGCAGAAGATTTAAAAGGATTTGTTCAGATTTATATTTGTTTATATTACAAATGACCTATCTTAAAAATAAATTGCTGGAAAAGCAAAGAAAGTACCTCAGAAGAAAGCAGAGAGTGAATACTCAAATTAAGCTTGCTTTCCCTGACTACAGAGCTATTATCTCTAAATCTAATCTCTACGTGAAGGTAGATCTTGTTTCTGCTGACGGAAAAACTCTTGCTTCTGCAAGTGATAAAGGAGCTAAAGGAGCTACTAAAACTGAGAGAGCAGAAAATGCAGGATTGGCTTTTGCTGAGGTATTGAAAGGAAAAAAGATTGAAAAGCTGACCTTTGATAGAAATGGATATCTCTACCATGGTAGAGTGAAAGCTTTCGCAGAGGGATTGAGAAAAGGAGGAATTATTCTGTAAGATTACAGAGGATTATTACGGAAGATTACTGAAGATTAAAAAAGATTTCAGATGATTGAAAAGGGTTTGTTTAGATTTATTATTTAATTTATTATTGGTATGACACCAGAAAACATTACAGAAGAAACTAACGAGACTACTGTCGTAGCAGAAGTTGCTGAGCAAGCTACTCCTGAAACTAGCGAAACTTCTACGCCTGCCGAAAATGGGGAGAGGAGATTTTCCAGAGGAGGCAGAAACCCCGCAACGCACGGTGACAACAAAGGAGGACGCGGTGATAGAGGTGATAGAAGAGGCGACAGAAATAGAGAAAAGCCAAAGAAAGAATTTGACGAACTCCTTTTGGAAGTAAGAAGAGTGACGAGAGTGACTACAGGAGGAAGAAGAATGTCTTTCAGAGCTACTATTCTCGTAGGAAATAAGAAAGGAAAAATCGGACTCGGTATTTCTAAAGGAAATGACGTGGCTGGAGCAGTTTCTAAAGCTACGAATGAAGCATATAAAGCTCTCTTTGAAGTACCTATTACCAAGGGTGATACTGTGCCTTACGCTTTGACGTATAAATACAAAGCTTGTAGAGTGAGATTATTGCCAGCTTCTGCAGGTACGGGACTTAAAGCAGGTTCCTCTATCAGAGCAGTATTGGAGCTCGCAGGATATTCTAATATCCTTTCCAAGATGATTGGAGCTAATAATAAATTGAATAATGCTTTGGCTACCATCCAAGCGTTGGCTTCTTATAAGCATGCAGACTACTTCTCAGGACTTCGTGAAGTAAAAGGAGAAGAAAAAGCTGAGAAAGGAGAGATTGTTTCGGCTTCCCCTCGCAATGACAAAACTGAAAAGGTTGCAGAAAAAACTGAAAAAAAAGTAGAAGCAAAGAAAGAAGTTAAAGAGCCAGTTGAAAAAAAGGCTGAGAAAATTGAGAAAGCTCCTGCTAAAAAACCTGTAGAGAAAAAAGCTCCTGCTAAAAAACCCGCAACAAAGAAAGAAGATAAATAGATCATTTCTTATGAAAAAAGATAGCTTAGGCTATCTTTTTTTATGGCACTGCTGAAGCGACTCCAAATTATTCAATGTTTCCTTATATGTTTCTTATCGTATACTTTTTTACCGTATTGTCCTCATGCAAATCAAAGTATCCTTCAAAAATACCCGTTGCCGTCGCATCTTTTAAAAGATAAGGAGTTAGTTTTATATTCATATCAAATTGAGGAAGCTGGGTGATATCTTCCACAGGAATCCAATCTAAGCTCCCCTCCTCTGAGGTAACTAGGAGCTCTCCTTTGTAGTCAGTTGCACCATAAAAATAGATTACCCCCAGCTCTTTATCCATCCGATTCCAATAAGAGATCCCTTTCAGGGTTGGGTTCAAAAGCTCTAATCCTGTCTCTTCTTTAAATTCTCTCATGATACACATGGTAGGAGTTTCAAAGTTCTCCACCTTTCCCCCAGGAGCACAAAACACTTGTCCCCGCTTCTTTGAAAATTTCAAAAACAAGATCTTCCCCTCTTTGCATAAATAACAAACGGTTGATGCCTCAAATCTTGCTTTTTCTCAGGCTTTTAATAGCTCTATCATCCTGTAGAAGCTTTTTTATAAAATGAGGAGTTCTTTTAATTTATCATATATATATCACTGCTGAGCAATTTCGTAATAGCCTTCTATTTTTCCTACTAGTTCACGGGATTTGAAGACCAAAAGGCTAGGGAACGTATTCACTTGATACTTCTCCTGCAAAGATTTGTCCCCTTTTATTTTGAAATAAGGAATATTATCGCCTATAAATTCTGTAAGCTCTTTCACAGGAATAGATTTTACCAAACAATGAGCATCATCGAAATCCAACACTTCAATCAACACGGTTTCGTTGCTCTGAAGTTGGCTATCCAAGTCTTTGAGTTGCAGAAGTATAGCATTATTCACAGGCGAAGCTCCATATCTATTTACGAACAATTCTTTTATTGTCCTAGTATCTGCATCAATTTCTCTCTGAATTTTATCGTATTCTTTCGCAGTTTTTGCTACAGAAATTGCTCCAATGGGACATGCACTTTCACACATTCCACAACTAATACATTTCTCATTATGGATCACCAAAGAATCCTTTTCTTCATCATAGATCATTGCTTTCACAGGGCAAACCTCTACTCCGCTACATTCTGGGGAATTGTCACAGATTTTGAAATTAATAATAGCTGGCATCTTTTAGTGTAAAAAAATAAAAAAACTACGCTTTTTCTTCTTCTCTATACAAACTATCAGAAAGGAAAAAAATGTAGCTCAGTAAAAAATAGCCCCCGATGACAACTACAATATACACCCAAAATTGAGAGGCTCCAATCGCTAAATTATACCCCAAATGCAAAACCACTCCAGCCAACATACACAAGATTACGCGAACTACTTTTTTGATGGGGGCGAGGGCTTGAAATTTCACGCTCTGATAGACTTTGTAGAGCAATAAGGCGATAGTCCCTGTCGCGATCAAATGAATGAGGGAAGAAAAGACTCCCCTTCCGAAAGCTAGCGAGAGCATTCCTCCCATTTCTGCTCCAAATGCCTGCTTTCCGAGATAGAAAAAATTTTCTACAATGCTGAATCCTAGTGCCACCAAGATCGAAAAAGAGAGCAGATCGGAAGAAAAAAAGGTTGTTTTATTGGTAGCGTTTTCGCTCGCTCAGATTTTTAAAAATTCTTCGGCATACGCACTGATCAGATAGTAAATCACAATACTCCCCATCCCCACTTTGAAGCCGAGAACTCCTACTATCGCAAACATGATGAGCCGAACGCAGAAGAGGAACCAGAGGTGTTTGCTCTGATAATTTTTATTAAGAAAAAGAAGAAAAAGAAAAATCAGAGCACAATACAGGAGAAAATAACCAAACCAGGGAAGAGATACTTCCAGATCGGGGAAAATCCGTTGCATCACCAGTTCAAAGCAATAGAGGGAAGCCACGAGAAAAACACTTGTAGCCAAAAGAGCAAGGGAAAACTTTTTTTTCTCTTTGAAAAAAATATGTTGGACGAGCCAAATTCGGAAATATCCTAATGCGATACAGAGCAAAACCGCCCCTACAATGTGCATTTTTTAGCATTTCATAATTAAAGCACTGTAATCCTAGTGATTTCGTGCAGTTTTTCAATAGGGGAAACTATTAAGAAAAAAGAATTTTTGGATCTTCGGAATTTAGATCAGTTGTATAAGAAAAGTTTTTGGTGTTAGAATAGAATCTTTTTTGAGTGTCTCTATCAGGAAAAAGGAATTCTATAATATTTTTTAATTGTGTGGATGGATTCCCCTCAGTAATGGAAAGATTCATAGGTTTTTGGTGTTGTCTGAATAATTTCGCCCAATTATATAAAGCGATTTTTAAATCTCTATTATTCGCAAATTCTGGAACAAAATGCTCCCTCACCCAATCATTCATTTTCAAAAAGAAGGAGGTATTTCAAGTGTCAAAACCTTTTTTTTGCATTTTTTTAAAGGATCTGTCATCCAAAAGGGTTTTCCCAGAAATCGTTCCCATAATTTCATCGTTTATATTTTCAGAGAGCATTCTCATAAGTTTACTATTTTTCTCCTCTTTTTCGAGTATATCCATTAAATTTTTATGCGAATCATTTATACTTTTACGTAAGAGATCCTCTGGTCTTGGCGAAAAGGGCTTGACGGAAGGATAATAAAACTCTAGTTCTTTTAGTTCTTTATCAGTAAGTCATTTCCCACCTGTTTTTTTTTCCATTTTCATTGTAGTAAGTAAATAAAAGCTTTATTACTATAATTATATTCATTTATTTTTTTGTGTCAAATTTATTGTCAGTAAAATTTTATGTTCATGAATTTTGACTTGACTTTTGTCTGTTAATATATACTATACAGATATATAAACACAATTTAAATAAAAAAATTATGAGCAAAAAAGTCAGTTTTTGGAAAAAAGTATGGCAAGAGTTGATCCAACGAGCCAGTTGGGGTTTGGGATCAGAGTCCCAGGTATATCATCCGAATGTGAAACCCCTTTCCAGAGGGAAAGGAAAACAAAAATCCTCCAAAAAGAGGTAAGTAAAAACAAATTAAAAAAAAGAGGTTTATATGGGAGAAATTATAGAAAACTTCGAAAAAAAGAAGCCAACAATGAAAGAGGTCGTAAAAGATCTCCAAACTAAGTATCTCGAGAAAAGACTTAGGTTTGACTGGCACCGTAAATGCTTGGTTGATGACGAGGGGAAGACTATTGATTTTTCGCCTTACCCAAGGACTCTCTCATGGGATTTTCAACCAGGGTTCTGCTTACTTAGCTCTAAAGAAGGGCTGAGACTCCTACAGACACCTTTCTACGTGCCTGTAAAAATAAAAGAAATTTACAAAAGCATGTGGGAAAAGAACATCCAGATAAAGATTTCTCCCACATTAGCAAAAACCTATCTCTGCAATGTTGAATACGCAGGGAAGATTGGTGCTATAGTTTCTAATCCTTACCTAGGAGATTTATTTCTCTCGCGGTCAAGGTATGGAGAGTTTAGCACTGGATTAAACGTTGAGATTGAATTGCATTGGGTTGAAGGCCAAATTCGGAATGGTATAGGTGTAAAAATTGCCTCAATTTCCGAGAGATCAAGCCTATCATCAAGCCTGTCATACTGACAGGCTTTTTTTAACACTTATTTCCGCCACTCCTCCAGCTTTCTTTTTACTTCTTCTTTCGCTGCTTCCCTACAGATAACGAAGAGTTCTTGGGCTGTCGAACCCTTGGACATGATACACTTCATGCCAGTGGGAGTAAGATAAGAGACAGAAAATCTGATGTCTGAAGAACCTTTTTGCTGACGGGAAATCCTGCCAGGGATGAGTCTAGCTATTTCAGGAAGTTTTTCTATATCCAAAAGGAAGCCGTGAAACTCGGGTAAAATATGATGTTCAGTTTTCACTTTCTTGAATTTTGGTTGCATGCTATAATTGTCCCATCAAATCTCCTAATTTTTCTTCTTGCTCTTTGTGAGCCTCAGCAGCTTTTTCCTCTCTATCCATAGTCTCGAGGACCGCATTCCATTTTTTAATTCTCATCTCTCTTTCTGCAGTGAGAGCCTTTTTTTCTTCTTCATCCTCGTGCATCAAAATATGCAGATTGATCTGCTCTTCAATATAAATTTCATATAAACGAAGAATTTGGAAAGATCGTAATTCTGATACAGTTTTTACTACACTTTGGTCTCCGCTTTTTACTGCTATAAAGAGTTCAAATCCTTTTTTCTTTTCCTCCAATTTCAATTCATAATCACTAGAAAAAGATCCAAGCACGAGTTTTTGCAACATTTCTCGATCAAAGTCGTCTTCTAATTCATCAGGTGTCAGATAAGATTGAAAGGAAAATTTGGACAAATAGTCTGTATACCGTGGTTGATTTTTTACATCCCCTTGAATAGCACCAAATAAGCTCTCGTACTTTTCGACGATCTGCTTTTTATCTTCTTTTTCTCTAAGTTCATCGATAAACGCCTGGAAATCGAATAGCATTTGCTAATATAGTTAAAAAGTAAAATGATACCTATTGCTGTAAACTATAGACAATTTTACTAGCATTGCAAGAGAAAATAACTATAAAAATGGTATGAAAATTCTGACAAAAAACAAGAGAGCTTACTTTGATTATGAGATTTCCGCTGATTACACGGTGGGGATTGTTTTGGCTTGACACGAAGTAAAATCCGTAAAAACGGGACATATCAATATTAGCGATACTATTATCTCTCTTCAAAATGGGGAACTACGAATTTTAGGAATGGACATCCCGCTCTATGGAAAGACTTCTCCCCTCCTCGTCCCTGGCTATCAAGCGAAAAGGAAAAGAAAGCTTTTGATCACCAAACGTGAACTCGCTAGACTCGCCTCCAGCATGGATAAATCAGGGATGGTTTCCTTGGCTTTGGAAGTGTTTGTGACGAAGAGCGGATTTATTAAAGTGAAAATCGGACTAGGAAAGCTCAGAAAAAAAATTGAAAAAAAGCAGATTTTGAAAGAAAGAAGCATTGAAAAAGAAATGAGAAAAGAAGCAAAGACGTTATAATTACTCCCTTTCTCCTTTATTCATATCTTAGAGCATCGATTACCTGTAATCCCGCCGCTCTTTTCGCTGGAAGGATTCCAAAGATGATTCCTGTAATTGAGGTGATTACTAATGCTAATCCCACAATGTCTGGGGTGATCACAGCATAGAGATTCATGGGTTCTCCATATTTATTGATAAGAAGTTCCGCTCCATAGCTCAAGACAATTGCAATTACCCCTCCCAAAAAAGTGATGAGAATACTCTCTACTAAAAACTGGATAATCACATCCGCTTTTAAGGCACCGATCGCTTTACGGATTCAGATTTCTTTGGTTCTTTCTGTGACAGAAACTAGCATAATATTCATGACCCCGATTCCTCCCACAAGCAGGGAAATTGATCCGATGGCGAGGAGCAAGTAGTTCATCATTTTTTGCTGTTCTTTCATCTCATCCACATATTTGGAAATACTGTCAATCGTAAAATTCAGTTCAGAAATATGAGAGAGCTGATAATATTTTAGCAAGGCATAAGAAATTCTTTTTTGCCATACCGCATTGTCCGCTAATGCTGGAAGATAGATGGTCAAACTATACAAATCCGCATTCTGAGGAAACCTCGCCAAAAAGGTAGGAAAAGGGATTCGTGCTTCATACGTTTTTCGTTCTGCATTGGAATAAAGAGGATCGTTTTTGAGCACTCCCACCACTGCAAAGATTTTTCCCCCCAACTCAATTTTTTTACCAATCGGATTTTCATTCCCAAAAAATACCTGAGAAACATCCTCTCCTAGAATGGTCACTAAATCAGCTTTTTCATATTGTCAGGTGGTGAAATGAGAACCATACAAGAGTTTTCTCTCAGTATTTTCAAATCGTGCGGGAGGTACTCCATAATAAGACAACCCTTCATATCCTCCCCATTCACTCTTGATAGGTAATTGCATATAATTGGAGGCACTATAGGAGATCTTTCCTTGTAATTCGGGGAAAACTCCCTCTAAATAGTCCACCGTAGCGGTAGTAATAGCAAGCTGTTTTTGTCCTTCCTCTGCCCATCATTTATATAATTGGATCTGATTTTTTGCAAGATCTCCCATACTTTCCATTAATTTTATTTCTGCCCCTTTTCAGATTCCCAGCATGACTACTACAGACACAATCCCAATTACAATTCACAAAATACTGAGGAAGGACCTCATGGGGTTCCCCTTTATCGTTCCTCGTGCTTCTTTGAAATATTGTAAGAGATTCATCCTCGTAGTCAGGAAAAGAAAAATAAAATCTGATTATAAAACCTGCACCGAACCTCCTCCTCCACCACGAACAGAAGAGTCACCCTGATCACCCGTATCGCTATTATCATCATTCAAACCTGCAGATTCTATTCCCTCTTTGTCGATAAAGACTCCCATAATCACATCTCCCTCAGACAATCCTGAGACAATTTCTGTATTTGCCTCATCAGAGATTCAGACTTCTACTGCTACTTTTTTATATTTTCCATTTTCAACTTTCATTACCATGGGTCCTTGGAATCCCTCAGAAATCGCGATATTTGGCACTGTTAGTACGTCATGAGCTTCTTCTAAGATAATCGTAATCATTGCTGTCATGGCTCATAAAATAATATCATCAGGTTTTTTGGTGAACACTACTTTTGCTTTATAACTTGCACCTCCTCCACCATATCCATCGCCATCACCTGCAGTAGTATCGATCTCTACGAGTGTCCCTGTATAAGGAGAATCTGGCAAAGCATCTAACAGAATTTTCACTGGCATTCCCACAGAGAGTTTTGCAATATCGGTCTGATCTACGTTGAGTTTGATTTCCAAATTATCGGGATTTTCAATAGAAACAGATTTTTCCTCTGTGGAATTACCATACTGTCCTCCTCCCACCGTATCTCCTACTTGTAAGTTCATTTTGGTCACTACCCCATCAAAGTTCGCTTTCAAGGTATAGTCATCATATCTCTTGCTAATCGTCTCAATCTCTTTTTGTTTCTGCTTGATATTATTTCTAATCTGTTTTACTTCTTCGTTCTCTCCTTTTTTCAGATCATCTAATTCGGTTTTTGCGATTTTCACTTCCAAATCTTTCATTTCATAGTCCATTTTAGTATCGGAAATCTTTTTTGCTTTCTCTGCATCTAGCTGATCGTACTCAATTTTGAGTTTATCTAATGCTTGCTGCTGCTTGTCGAGCTCTAGTTTCAAGTCTTCTAATTCTGATTTTGCTTTTTCTCCAATGGTTTCTGGTTTTGCTAATCCCAAAATTTCATCAATCGCGGTGTTTGCTGTAGTTTTAAGAGATCTTCCATCAGCGATGCTCACTCTGCTTCGTGGAGTCCCCGCACTTTCAATACTCGCTTCAAACATCTTTTCTACCGCAATACTCAAAGCAGTTTTTTGCTCTGCTACTTCTTTTAACACCTCATACTGCTGAATGAGTTGGGATTTTAGTTCTACTTCAGGAAGCGTAAGTAATTGACCGCTATTGGCTCGAGTATAGAGAGTGGTGGCAGTAGCATACATTTCTCGGAAAAGACGTTCCACTTGATTTTTAGTGTTTTGATCTTTTGCACCAATATACATATAATAGTCTGGTTTAGTGGTTCCATATTTTGTGGTGTAAAGCATGATCTTGTCTAAGGTATCTAACTCTTTTCTCACATCATCGGCAGTAAATTTTAGGTCCTCAACTTTATTTTTCAAAACTTCGTCTGAATGCAAAATAGTCCCTGATTTATTCAGGGTCAGAATTTCGTCATACGTTTTCTTTTTCGTTTCGTAGTCTTTTTGTTTTTTCTCGTATTCACGCACCGCTTGTTGATATTCATTCTTTTTATTGATATACTCATTTTCTACCGTTTGCAAAGCAAGTTTGAGAGAAGTAGGAGCATTTTGTTGTTCGTAAAGTAATGCTTGATATTTCTTTTCCGCTTGCAGAATCTCCAAATCCCTTTTGGAACCGTCCAAAGCCTTTTCCAGACTTCTCTGTTCATTTTCTAGATCAATTTTTGATTTTTCTAGCTGATTATCTATTTCATAGGTGTCCATTCTAGCAATCACTTCTCCCGCTTTCACGAGATCACCGACTTTTTTGTAGACCCCCGTAATTCTTCCAGAATTGGGGAACGTGAGTTTTTGCGTACTAGAAAAATTCGCTCTTCCATTCATTTGGAGGGAATTTATTACGTCTCCTTTTTCGACCGTCATATCGTTGGAAAGATATTCATCATTGCCCAAATCAGTAGCAAAAAAATGCTGATATCCCCATCGTCCTCCTATCCCCACTAGGGCGAGAAGAATTACAATCAGAGTCCACTTTTTTCGACTCATTCCTAAAAGCTTACGTAATCGTGTCATACTTCCGCTGAAACTAAGTAAAAAGCTATTTTCCTATTAGATACAACGAAAAAGTGAGAGGAATGTGACACTATTTGGATACTATATTTTTACTCCCTTGAGAATCTGCTGAGTTGCCAAAAACTTTTCAAATAAAGCAACTTTTTTATCGTATCGCTCTAAAGTTTTATCTACGACTTTGAGATCTGCATGATTCGCATAAAAATAATTGATCATTTCTTTTGCTTTTGCATAAGAATGCTCTAGCATATGGATTTGAATAATATTGTAGACTACTTCTGCATCTTGCCCATTCATTTCAAAGGCTTCTTTGAGGTAAGACATCCCTTTCTCTCTATTTCCATACCAATATTCGCAGAGTCCATAACAACGGATAATTTCGTGATTATCTCCATGAGTGAGATCCAACGCTTTTTTTAAAATATCTCTAGCTTCTTTTCGATTATTTTTTTCCATTTCTAGGATCCCTTTAATATAGAGTCCGAGGGGATCGTTTTTTTTCTGGATATTGAGAAAATCCACTGCTTTATCAGCTTTATCTATTTCATTTCTGCGATAATGAATATCTGCTATCTGAAGTAATGCTTCTTCATTGCTTGGATCTTTGGAAAGAATTACATTTACTTTCCTGATCGCTTCATCAAATTTCCCTGAATCTTTAAGGGTTTCGATTTCATCAAGGAGTTCTTCGTGAATATAGGTCATGGGAGAGAGATGAGGGAATAAAATTTACCTTGTCTTTTATATACTACTCGAAAAGAGAAAAAAAAGCAAGAAAAATCTCACTTCCTGCACACGTTTGGCTTTACATTTTTTTGGGAGTATACACAAAAAGCGAAACAGGATTTCTGCTCGCTTTTTATAGTTAGGTTTCCGTAGGGCTAGTATACCAAGAATACCTTGGTAGTAGTGCTCCCTATCGTAATGTAGAGCCATTCCGGAGTGTGGTTCTTTTTTTGTAGGGCGAAGTAATTCCACCCATTTTTTTTCACCGATTCTTTGAAGATCGGCTGCCCTTCTCCAAATTGGAAGTAGATTGCTCTATTCCGAAGGGAAGAATGAGTCAATACATGAATCCCTCTGTTTCCTTTTGAGAAGCTCAACTGAGTATTCTCAATGAAATAGCGGTTTTCATCCACAATCCGAATGCCTACGCCTACTGGCATATAGCAGTCGGGATCGATTCCCAGTTCAGCTCTCGGAGCATTGGAATATTTTCCATCTCCAGGATTGGAATCCCCTGAACCCGATCCTGAGCCATTTCCAGGGGTAGAGCCATCTGAACCAGGACAAGTAGTGATTTCGTCTTCAAAGGGATCGTCTCCCTGCCAACTGCAACTCGTGCAGAGGATAAAAAGGGAAAATAGAAGAGAGAAGAAGGTTTTCATATGGCTACCTCCATTTCCTGTTTAGCTTCCCATTTTTCCAATGCTTCCCATAGAAAGGGGATAATATCCCATTCAATACGGTCCGCATTGTCTTGCGGTCCCTCATATGAGTATTCACAAAATACGTGGGACTCACAATCAGGAAGTAATGCCTTTAAGAGGGTAAGGAGTTTTTCTTCCTTTCCTTTGTACTTTCCCGTGCCTTTAAGACATTTGTCCGTACCAAAGACAATACAAGCCTGGAATTTCTCCTTCAGTCCTTTGATAGCTTTTTCTATCTGCGGGAACGAAGAGAAGGTGAGAGTTGCCATGTCAGCATCCACGGGGAAGCCTCTGCGGTATTCCTCCTTCTTTTTTCTTAGATTATTCCCTAAGCGAAGGGAAAAATTACCGAGGTTTCCACAGAGATGAAGACAGAGAATCTTCATTTCTTTTTCTGGTTGTTCTTTTGCCATTTTTATTTTTTTTATTTAGTGTTTTGGGAGTATACACATTTACATCATAAATGTCAAGGCTAAGTGGTAAATTTTTTATCGAGAAAAGCGAGACTGTATTTCAGCTCGCTCTCTTTGGTAGGTCCGTCCTACCGATGGTGGATTATGAGTGCCACCTTTTTTGATAATTCTTGCCCTGTGATACGATCGTAGTATTGGGCATAGAAGGTGTCGTCTAGCCCCTTTTGGTGCACGACATAATTGATGTATCTTCCACTATACTGCCCACTTGTGGGTGGGGTCCAGCGAATTCCTTCAGGAGCCCAGTAATACCAGACGGTAAAGAATCCATCTGCTTTTTTCGCAGGGACCAATTCTAACAGGATGTCCTGATAGATGGTAATTTCTTTTACCGATTTGCCATCCACGATGAAATAAACATCATCGCTGTTGGTTCCATTGTTGTTGCCATTATTATCACCATTTCCATCGCCTGCTGGATCAGATCCAGGCTGGACTATAATCGTCGTGTAATGGTACTCTTCCTTTTCGCAGGAGGTGAAGAGCATCCCTGCAACTACCACTAATAAACTCAAACACACTTTCCAACTTTTTTTCATTTCTGTAATTTTTTTATTTTTACTTTATTCTTCTACTGCGATTTCTCGCGTTTTTGTGACCAATCCCCAAAGGTATCGGTCTAATCTCATTTTACACACACTTCCATTTTTAACTACTACCTGCCAGAATTCCTCCATTGTAGGAGCATCTATGGCAAATCTGTATGCTGGATTCAGGTGTGCATATGCACAACTCTCAGGAATGATCCCTGAAATTCCCTTTTGGAGTACTTCCTGTACTGAAAGACACTCCGAGCTTAGTCGATGCTCATAGATGTCACAGCTATTGTCACTCCGTAAATGGGGACAGACAAGCTCTGGATCTATGATTGTGACTTTCCCCACTCTGTGCTTGATGTGGCAACATTTTCCACACCGTTTACAGAGATTTTCCCACTGCTGGTAGGACATTTGTATTGTTTCCATATTTTTTGTTTTTCTTAGTATATTCATATATATATCAAAAGTCAAGTCATTTTTTTGTAGAAGGAATGATGAGATACTAAAAAAGCCCAATCGTAAAGGACGTAAAGTTTTCCTGTTAGAGAAAATTAGAAAGCAAAACCTCTGGGGAGAAGCTATAAAAGACTTTTCTAGAGGCATCTCGGAGCTTTGCTCTAATACGATCTTTCAGAATTAAATCACTTGCAAAATCCGCATACGGACACGGACACATATTACAATTTTGCTCTACGATACATCGAGAGAGATCTTGAGGACAACTTTCACAAGTTTCGCCTGGATCCACTCTTCCATTTCCGCAGGTCTCCATTTTACAGGTTAGGGAACAGATTCCATTTTTCCCATTAAGAAGTCCTGCATCGCATTCCTCGCCTGGATCCAAGATACCGTTTCCACAGTGAGTAATACACCTCTCCGTCTGGTCACAGTCAGTAGGACAGAGATCGCAATCGAGGACTCCACAAATACCATCACAGCGAGTCTCTGGCGGATTGATTCGTTTACAAAAAGCTGTACATCCTGCTTCGCTAGGATCACATTCTTCGCCTGGATCACGGATTCCATTAGGAATACAGTAAGATAAACAAATATCCGTTTTTTCGCAGTCAGAAATACAGACAGTACAGTCATTTACTCCACAGATTCCGTCACAGTTGGGATTTTCTTCATTGATCGGTTGGCAGGTAGTGGAACAGCCTTTATTTCCTCGTCATTGTTTCGTCAAATCCGTGGGATCACATGTTTCTAATGGGTCTTTCTTTCCATTTTGCACACAGTAAGCTAGACAAATATTGGTCGTATCACAGTCAGAAAGGCACACTTCACAATCATTTACTCCACAAACTCCATCACAATCGGGGTCTTCTGGACCACCCTCATTAATAGGTTGGCAGGTAGTGGAACAACCTTTATTTCCTCGTCATTGTTTCGTCAAATCCGTGGGATCACATGTTTCTAGTGGATCTTTCTTCCCATTCTGCACACAGTAGGCTAGACAAATATTGGTCGTATCACAGTCAGAAAGGCACACTTCACAGTCATTTACTCCACAAACTCCATCACAATCGGGGTCTTCTGGACCGCCTTCATTAATCGGTTGGCAAGTAGTGGAACAACCTTTATTTCCTCGTCATTGTTTTGTTAAATCTGTAGGATCACAAGTTTCTAAAGGATCTTTCTTCCCATTTTGCACACAGTAGGCTAGACAAATATTGGTCGTATCACAATCGGAAAGACAAGTCTTACAGTCATTTACTCCACAAATACCATCACATTTTGGATTCACGGGATCACAAGGTTTTGCATCACTAGGACAAGTAGAACAGTTTTCTCCTGGATCTAGTTTCCCGTTTCAACATTTTTCATCTATTGGAGGACAATCCGCTGGACAATTCACATTCGATTCCCCTACTTCACATTTCCCATCTCAACATAACGGTTTACAAGGACCCGTATCTGCGGGACAATCTCTACACGTCTCCCCTGGATCTATCTTCCCATTTCAACAAGTGCCTGGAGGCGGAGGACAATCTGATGGACAATTCACATTCGATTCTCCTACTTCACATTTCCCATCTCAACATAACGGTTTACAAGGTCCTGTATCTGCGGGACAATCTCTACACGTCTCTCCTGGATCTATCTTTCCATTTCAACAGGTGCCTGGAGGCGGAGGACAATCTGATGGACAGTTGATATTGGATTCCCCTACTTCACATTTCCCATCTCAACATAACGGTTTACAAGGACCCGTATCCTCTGGACAATCTCTACACGTCTCCCCTGGATCTAACACCCCATCTCAGCATTTTCCTGGAGGTGGAGGACAGTCGGTAGGACAATTCACATTTGATTCCCCAGGATCACAAATCGCATCGCCACAGATAATACACTGGCTTCCTGCATCTTCAGGACAGGTCAGACAGGTCTCTCCTGGGTCAAGTTTCCCATTTCCACAGGTGGAAGGGACAGAAGATTCACAAAGATCTGTAGGATCATTTTCTTTTCAAAATCCTGGACATCCTTGATGAGCTCTATCTCCAGGAATACTTGGGCACAGGTCCACATCATCAGGGATTCCGTCTTTATCTTGATCGTATTTTCGTAAAGTGTCATTATTCACAGGAGTGGAAATTGTCCTGACGGTTCGAGATTCACACAGGTCTCCGATTCCATTATTATTGAGATCCACCTGATCGGAATTGAGAGCAAAAGGGCAATTATCTAGAGAACAGACTCCAAAGTGTTTTCTCAGGATTTCTTCGTCAATATTTTCACTATCATAGCTACAATCAGCTTTTTCATATTGGATGAGCCCCAAAAGATTCTTTTTACCATCACCATCGATATCATCATCACAGATATCGGGGATACTGTCTCCATCCATATCACATTTATATTGAGAAAGGGTACCGTTTTTGAGGGCGGTAAGACAGCGGTCTGCAGAAGAAACATAGACGGTCCCTTGATTTACTAGGGAAACACATCTATTGATTTCTCCAAAAGAGGTGACCGTTTTGCTTCCTGCACTGGTGTAGGTAGTTTGCAGTTTAATTTTTGAAAGCGGAGTTGCGGGAAAAGTTTGGGTTTGATTGACTCCGAAAGTATTGGTAATACTGATAGGGGTAGCAGAGGAAATTGGTAGCAGAGAGAGGGAAAGATTTGTGGCTTGAGCCTGGGCATAAGAAAATTGGGTACCATTGATATTGAGTGCCATTGAGTGGGATTTGAAGGGGTTTTCTACGAAGAAGGTGACCACATTTTCTAGGTGTTGTCCGTTTTTCAGAAAGATCGTTTGTTGGAGAGTTTTGATCCCAGAAGAAGGATAAAGATGGGAAGCTGTCAGACTGGTGCCTGTAGTCGTAGTACCATCACCCCAATTTCGCAAGATATTGGTGATTTCTTGGACTCTCTGCCCTACCAGATTTGTAGTGATAGAGGTGGGAGTTTGGAGAGTGCCTTTCGTGACCTGAAGGGAAGAAAATTTTGGAGAGGAAGCGTGGATGAGAGTCATAGAGGCGACAGCTTTCAGCTCATTTTGGTAATATGCCTTGGCATGCACCGTAATCGTTTCATTTTGTGGAAAGGTTTTTTTCACTGCTTCATTGATTTTTACTTCCGTGATATCTTTGTTATTGAAACTTCGCACGATACCATCTAAATCTCCTTTGGAGCTAGCAGAAAAAGCATATTCAATTTCCCCATTTTTGAAAGTGAAAGCAGGTTGAATAGCAAGCTGATATTGTAAATTGGTGCCTGGTGCAATGTAGACTTTCGTGCTAGCTTCAGCTTTTTTTCCTGATTTATCGGTAGCAAGGACAGAAATCGTATAGGTACCAGGAGCGTTATAGGTATGCATGATACTCGGAAGCGTGGTGGTGTAATTTTTCCCATCATCCATGGATCGTTGGAGAGATTGGAGATCGCCGTCCGTAATGACTTTTGCGGTGATTCTGGCAGGAATGGTATCGGTCAAGGTTTGTACATTGATGAAGAGTCCAAATCCTCTTTTCCCCTCGCCGAGCGGAGTATCATCTCCCTCAGGGTCCCATTTTCCAATGATAATATTATCATTATCATCGACTATTCCCTCAGGATTTTTTTTACCATCGCCATCGATATCATCATCACACACATTTCCTTTCCCATCATAGTCCATATCTAGCTGATTGGGATTGTAGGTGTAAGGGCAATTATCGTCTTTATTGGAAATCGTATCACAGTCATAATCATCATTTACGGAACATTTACTGTAATTTCGGTAGACATAGTAGAGAATTTTGAGAGCATCAGAGCCTTTCAGATTATCATAGATATTTTCGATGTCGGTTCTGGTAATGATCCCTTCTCTGATCAGCACATTGAGCTCACTGACGGGCCAATATCCATATCCGATATTTCCAAAGGTTTGGAAGCCACATTGAGACAGGTTGAACATACAATATTTGAGATAGGCTTGGAATTGGTCGGAAGTGGTAATAGCTTTGGATTTAGTGTCTGCAGATTGAATCGCTTGGAGATCTTTTTCCACGAGGACTCTGTACTGATAACTTGCTGGAGAGAGTTTTGCTACCCGATTTTTGATATCTGCTCGATTAGCCTGATAATTTTTCATAATCGTTTCATCAATGATATTGAGCACTGCCTGAAAAAATTCTGGTTTGGTGATCGCGTTTTGTCCACAAAATTTTCCGCCACAGATCGGAGAAGTCGCCTGAGGATATCCTTTCATATATTCCTGCTCCCCGACATAGGCTACACAATAATAGTAGTCCTGTTTTTCTCGCCAAGCTCCACGGTAGGTGATATCTTGGAGGTTTCTATCAGGAGTTTTTGAAAAATCTGTCCAAAATTGAAGGGAATAATGCTGTTGGGTTCGAGGAGAAGGAACAATACAGTCTTCACACTCGATCGCATTTAGGAGTCTCGCCATTTCGAAACGGGAAATACTGGATTTTTTTTCGATGACAGAGATATCTATTCAGACTTTTTGGAGGGTTTGGGTAAATGCTTCGTAATTAGCAAAAAGAGCTACGGGCATCAGGAACACTCGGCATAGGAAAAAGGAAAAAAGTCTGAAGTAAAATTTCATTAGCTCTGATGAAGTAAAGCAAAATGAGGGATCCAAAGAGGATTACCATTTTAGGGTATAGGGAACTTGAAGAAAAAATCAAGCAGGAATCTATTTTCTACAACCCCTCCGCCCTACGGGCACTTCCCCTAACAGGGAGGAAAACTATATCCAGCGGACAAATTGTTTTTCAAAGGCAAAAATAATAGAAGTATGATTTTGTATTATTCCCTTTTTCAATAAAATCTCTTCAAATATTTGACATATATTTATTTTTATTTATAATATACATGTATTTATTCTCTAATCTTTATAAGAATGCAGTATGAAAAAGCTGGAATTATCATGAGTTGTCTGATCCTCGTGGTCGGTGGAATCTCTGGAGCGACGAGTCAAAAAGCTGAACGCTCCATTATTGATACTCAAACCGCGATAGAAAACGCTCTTAAACTCACTAACGTCAAGGTCCAGCAAAGATTTCCCTATCCGACAATTTACGCAGTTTTGGAAGAGAAATGTGATGCGGAGACTATCAAAAATGCTAAAGCACTTGCGGGAACTATGCAAGAATCGGTAGCGAAAAAAATCAATGCTCAGACTACTAAGGCTGAACTCAGTAAAAGATTTGCCTCGCTCAAAGGATTACTCTTGGCGATCAATTCTCCTGATGAAGCAGTGTTTTGTAAACAGAAATATCTCTTTTACTCTCTCCTCCAACAGACTCAGGATCTGTATCTAGGAATAGAAGATACCACAAAAACGGTAAGTAGCACTAGTACGAAAATAAGCAATGCTATTAGCAAAGTCAGTAGTGCCAATCAGGTAAGTACAACTAAAGTGGTCCCTGTGAATGAGGATTCCCATGGAAGTGCACCAGAAGTCACCACAGAGAAAAGCTTTCTCACTCTCGTGAATGATACAGAAAATTTGGAGACTCCCGCCCAAATCGCTATCGGACAGCGTACGGAGGATCAACTTCAAAAAGAGATTGGGCTCTTGAAGGAATTCTGATTTTTGAATGCCAATGATTTAAAAACGCTGAACGAAAAAATTTTTGTGAATTATGTCCAAGGATGTGGGACTACAAAAGGAAGTTATCACATGACTCAGAAAACGGATGGAAGCAATAAGAAATTCAAACAGATCAATCTGAATATCAATCTCTGTGAGACCGAGAGCTATCGTGCGAATTTTACTAAATATATTAGACAGATTTTGATCCATGAATTAGGGCATTACTTTTATTATTTCAAAGATCCTAGAAGTGCGGAGTTTGCTCCGATTTGTTGGGCAGGGGAAAAGCAAAATTGTAATAGTGAGGATTTTGTGAGTACCTATGCTATGAAAAATGCTGATGAAGACTACGCAGAGAGTTTTACGCATTGGTATCTGGAAACCTATGCAAATGATACGATGATCGTGGATGCCTCCCATGGAAGTGCTAGTGTAGCATCACAGAAATTAGGAGAAAAAGCTGACTACTTTGCAAAGAGTTATGGGAAATAGTCTACAATCTTATCCTTTTATCTGGTTTTTTAATTCTTCTTTGGTTGGTAAATAGAGTTGATATTTTGATACAAACAAAGTATTTGAAATACCACCTAAGGCGTATTCCATTTTAATGTCATTCTTTTCAGCTGATAAAATAATACCTATGGGGTCATTATCTCATTCCATATTTTCTTCTGTTTTGAAATAATTGAGATACATATTCATTTGTCCGATATCCATATGGTCAGCCTCTCCAATTTTCAGGTCAATCAACACAAAACATTTCAAAATACGATGGTAAAACACCAAATCTACATAATAATGACGAGAATCAAAACTGATGCGGTATTGTCTTTTAACGAAGGTAAACCCTTTTCCAAATTCTAAGAGAAAAAGCTGTAAATTATCAATAATTTTTTGTTCTAATTCTTTTTCTGAGTAAGCACTATTCTCGGGTACTCCCAAAAATTCTAAAATATAAGGTTCTCTCAAAATGTCCTCCGCTTTTTCTATATTTTGTCCTGATTTTGCTAGGGTGAGCACTTTTTCTTTATCCTTACTCAAAGCCAGTCTTTCAAAGAGCATTGCATTTTTTTGTCTTTTAATTTCTCTAACCGACCATTTTTCCTTGATACATTGTTGTTCGTAGAATCAGCGTGCAAGACTGTCTTCTAGTCCTAAAATCTCTATATAATGACTTCGTGTTAATTTGCCAGACGCGTCTGGCATTTTTGGGAAATGAAGATAAAATAATCTCATATATTGCAAATTACTTCTGCTAAATCCCTTTCCTGTCTCTTTTAATATTTTGGAAAGATTGACGAGAAGTTGTTTTCCATATTCAGCTTTTGCTTTTCCTCCTTGTTCAAATTCCACAATACTTTTCCCAATTTTTCGGTAGGTTTGCAAGAGTATGGTATTTAGTGAAGAAAAGGCATTATTTCTTCATTGTTCTAGTAAATCGGTAATCTCTGCTACGAGATGTTCATAATTTGGAAGAAGCGGAAGAGAAGTTTTAGACATAATGAAGGATGGAAGATAAAACTTATTTTTGAAATGATACAGAAATTTTCCTCAATTGCAATATATTTTTGACAATAAAAAAAGACCCGTGAAATTGCTCTCAGTGGGGTCTTTTTTCTCTCTAATCAATAGAGTTTATTTGTTTGCTGATCTATACAACTGTAAGAATACCCATCCTCTTATTTCTGTAAGAGTTGGTGTCGTATCTGTGATAATACCTGCAGTTTTTAATGCATTTAAGTGACCTTGGTACCAAGCACTTCCTGTTCTTTCATTTTCACTTCCTCGAAGAAGTCTAGAAAATACTGCTCAGAATTCTGCTCTAATTACATAGTTATCAGGCATAAAATCTGAAAGTGGTGTCCCATCTGATTGAATTCCCATAATTCCAAGTTGGCATGAAGTAGTCATATATCCCTGGAGATCAGTTGCATAGTGTGCAATACTCTGGGAGAATGCTGAACAATCTTTGCTTGTATCAGGAGTCTTACCGAGTACCTTGATAGCATATTGAGACATCAATTTTGCTAATTCTGCTCTCGTGAGAGGATCGTTTAATCTCGCTGCTTGGATGGTAGACATCGTGGTGAGACCATTCTCGTAAGCGTAAGCGTATGCTGCACTAAGTTCATCTGTAGGTGCTGAAGTAGGAGTAGTATCTTCTACTTCTCCTGGGAGAACCGTTTCAGTATCTGCGTTTTCTCCTGTAGAAGTGGTTGTACCACAGGTTCCGTCATAATAGCTTCCTGAGTTATCACCGTTTGGACAAATGTCTTTAGATACTGAACTTCCTCCTCAATTACCTCCACCAACTGGTCAACAGGTTGGATAGTTACTGTAAGTATTAGAACATACTCCGTTAGCAAGTGTTGTTGTATAAGTAGTTCCATTCGCAGAGAGAGTAATCGTATATTTTCCCACAGGGATAGTGTCTACAGTGAATCCTGTTGTTCCTGTAAATTCATTAAGTCCAACCATAAAAGCATAGTCTCCAATTCGTTTTACAAGTTCAGTAGAAGGGGTGAATGTATAGGTTAATCCATTAGGTCATGCAATAGTTATTCAGGTTATTCGTAATGCAGTATTGTCTGTCCCTACTGCATAAGGGAAAGCTACCCAAGGAAGGTCATCAGCTTCTGTTCCACTAGTAAGAGACCCACTTCGTGTATTTCGTGGATAGGATGCTAAGTAGGTTGCAGGTAATGTGTTATAAGTAGTTTCATTGGTCACTAAGAATGGAGTTCATCGGGTAGGTATAGCTGGAGATACAAAATATTTACCACCCGTATAAGAGATAGGAACCAATCCTGTTGTACCAGTCACTGTATCATCGTCAGAGATGTCATAATATACATTAACATTTAATATTGTATTGTTGCTGGCTGTTAATGCTCCACCAGCATTCATAATAGCAGTTGCACCTTTATACCATATATCATTTCAGATATAATCAAAACCTGAAAGAGTAGTATTTGAAACGTCTCCTGTACCATTTATTACCACAATACCATTTTGTGCGATTACATTAGTCGTACCTGCTCCAATCACAGTTGAATTAGTGATTGTTGCATCTGCAAAATCTCCATTAATATAGATACCTCCTTTTTGGAAGTTTTTAACAGTGACAGTGTCAATGCTTACAGTACCACTAGTAATATAAATGGCGTGACCACCTTGCACACCGCTTATTTCACCCTCGGGGCCATTAACAGTCAGGTTTTTAAGGGTAACATTGTTAGTAATAGTAATTCCTCTTGGTGCATTATCACCTTTGATGAAAGGTACTCCAATTATGTGATTACCACCATTAATCATAACTGGTAAATCAATTTCAAGAGTTGATGTTAATGTAATATCATTTTGTAAGATTATCTCCGTACAGAGAGGACTAGCTATCGCACCTGTCAATTGTGCTTCAGTAGATACATTACAGTTTCAATTATTTGTGATGAGAGGATTGTTATTATTCTCAACAAGATTAACTAACCCATAAAATAGATTCAAAATCGCTTCTATTTCATCATCACTTGCATCGTCTTGAATTGATAGAGTGAAAGTCTCAACTGCTGCTAATTTACCTGTAAGTGCATTTACTCCGTATGTTGATTCATCTCAACCAGAATAAAGGTTAATATAATTCATGAGACTTCATAATGTACCAGAAATTTGTTCAATTGTCCCAGAAATAATTATCCCTGTAGCTGTTGAGTCTGATATAAATTTGTATCATTCACCATGATCAAAGTTATAAGTTCCAGAAGAAATTGTAAATTCATTTCAATGATCAGTATAGTTTCCACTATAAGGAGTTGCATGTATGGTGTTGGTATCTGCATCATACGTTGACGCCTCAGAGAAATTTGGCACAAGGATGAATCCAGCTAGGATCAGCATACCTGCCAATAAAAGGTTTTTTTTCATAATAGTAAGAAAAAAGAATAAAAAGAACAATATCGCTGTCCAGTCTCTTCCAACTAGATTTCCGTCTCTAGGTAGAAGCTGTTGACAGTGAATATCATTTATGATGTATTTATAATTTTTTCCTACGTTAAATCAAGCTTAAATGTGATATATATATCAGTTGTAAACTAGCATTACTCTATTTTTTGGGTTTTTGATGAAATTTTTTTTCTGTGAAAAAGATTTGTAATTCAGATTTTTTTAGAAAAAAATTCTCTCCTTTCGGAGAGAAAATTTTCAATATGCAAGTTTATTTTTTAAATCTATTATTTCTAAATTCTTTTGCCTGGTCCTTACTAATTCCTGCTTTTTCTATCATTCATAGAAATGTTCAATCAGCTGAAACTCTATCTCATCCGTGAGGTCTTACTACCGTAAAATCCTTGTCTGAATGTGGACTATATCGTACTTCATGAGATCATCATGAATCTCTATCCAAATAACAGTCATATGCCTTCAATAGCTTTACTATTTCTGTATATTCCCAGTTCCATACTCACATATTATGCTATCTGAAGATTAAAACATTTCTCATAATCATATTTTAGGACCAGACTATCAGAATTAAAGAGAGTGAATGTCTTTTTTTCTAATCTTTCCTTAGTTGCCATCAAAAGATCGTTAAGTACTATTGGAACTAATTCCAAAATTTCTTCGACAGACCTTCCTTCTACCAAAAGTCAATCTACATCAGGACTTGTGGCGAGAAAATAAGGATGAGTGAAATCATTATGTTCTTTAATATCGATTCTAATGGTATTGGTCATCGTCTACCCTTTGCAATATAAATGGAGTGTTAGTATATCCAAAAAAATGCCAAATGCAAGGAGAAAAAATGGAAATATCTCTCCCTTGCAACCTTTCCCAGAATCCATATGCTAACACTATGGCAAAAGATAATTCACTCGTAGATGAACTCATTTCCCGCCTCGATATCGTAGATGTCGTGAGCAAATATGTCCCGCTCAAACGTGCTGGGGTGAATTTTTCAGGTTGTTGTCCTTTTCATCACGAAAAAACTCCCTCCTTTGTCGTTTCCCCTCAAAAACAGATTTTTAAGTGTTTCGGCTGTGGAGTCGGAGGAAATGTTTTCAGCTTTATCCAAGAAATAGAAAAAGTTGACTTTCGAGACGCAGTAAAACTCCTTGCAGAAAAAGAGAGAATAGATATTTCTCAGTACCAAACTTCTACCGCCTACCAACAATATAACCAGGACGAAAAAGAAAAAATGAAGAGAATGCACAAACTTGCCCAAGAATTTTTTGTGGAAAGTTTAGCAAAATCTCCAGAAGCGATGAGTTATCTCAAAGAAAAAAGAAAGCTGAGCGAAGAAATTATCTCAGACTTTTGAATCTGATATGCTCCAGATAAATCGTTTGAACTGCTCCAATATCTGAGAAGTAAGGGATTTACTGATGATGACCTCGTGCAAGCAAGCTTAGCAAAAAGAAGTGCAAATAGTCCAGAAGTGTACGCATTTTTCAGAAATAGAATTACTTTCCCAATTTATGATCTGATGAAAAACGTAGTCGGATTTACCGCCAGAGTCGTGAATCCTGAAGATCAGCCGAAATATCTCAATAGTGCCGAGCATAAAGCCTTCAATAAATCCAAGATTCTCTACGGACTTTCTCACGCAAAAGCTCATTTAAACAGCTTTCAAAAGCTGATTGTAGTGGAAGGACAAATGGATGTTATCGGGATGAATAGACTCGGCTTTCCCATAGGAATCGCTACCAGCGGGACCAGCTTGACGGAAGAACATATCAAAATCATCAAGAGGCACACCGAAAATCTCTATTTTCTCTTTGATAATGATAAAGCTGGACAACAAGCAACCTTTAGAGCTCTAAAACTCTGTTATCAACAAGACATTTTCCCAAAGATTGGAGAAATCCCAGCAGGATGGAAAGATGTCGATGATATCGCTAATCTCGAAGATGGAAAACAGATTTTTGAGACGATCATAGCAGACGCAAAAGATGGATTTATCGCCATGTTCGAAAGACTGAGAATCAATAGCGATATGAATTCTCCCATCGACAAACAAAAGCTAATCAACGCAATGTTTGAACTGATCATTTCGGTGAATGATGTGATGATCCAGGAAGATTATAAAAAATTACTAGCAGACAAACTCGGTTTTGCTCCCTCCATCGTAGAAGTACAATTACAAAAATATAAATCAGGAGCTGGAAATTTTATCATCAAACAGCAAGCCAGACAAGAAGAATTGAATACTCCCGAGCGTTATCAGCCTAGTAGAGAATTATTATTTGCCTCGCTTTTTTATCAGGAATTTTTGGGAAAAATATTTGAAAACAATTGTAGGGACAAGGCTCGTCCTTGTCCGAGCAACGAAAATTTACCTTGTCCGAGCGAAGCGAACCCAGAGGATTTTCTCCAGTCCCTCACCTCCTTTTCCATGAAAATCGCAGTAGCCTTACCCGAAAGCTATCTCGCAAGAGTCTTTAAAGGAGAACTGAAAACAGAAGAAAAAGCAGAAATAGAAGAACTCCAGCTCTGGCGAGAAAAAGAATTGGGTGAAGTCGGAGAGCAAGACACCAAAAAGGCCATCATCCAAAGAGTGATCGCTCCGAGTATTCAGGATTATTTCAAAATGGGAAGCAAAAGCCCCCATCTCAACAATGAAGAAAAAATGGAACTCAATAAAATGAGAATCGAGATTGGGAAAAAATAAAAAATGGATATTGTTTTTTTCAGAGAAATAGCTATACTCCCGCTATGAAAAAAGAAAAAATTTTAGTCTGACTTTCTGGAGGGGTAGACTCCGCTGTGAGTGCTGCTCTGCTTTTGCAACAAGGATATGAAGTAGTCGGTGGATTTATGAAAAATTACGTTTCCGATAAAGGCAATTGTACCACCTATAAAGATGCTGAAGAAGCTATAAAAGTAGCCAACCACTTGGGAATAGAGCTGATTTCCTTTGATCTACAGAAAGAATATCAAGAAAAAATTATCGACTACATTTTCGCAGGATATGAAAAAGGGATTACCCCAAATCCCGATGTTTTGTGCAATAATCTGATCAAATTTGATGTCTTTTTGCAAAAAGCTTTGGAACTGGGCTTTGATAAGATCGCAACAGGACATTATGCAAAAATTGTTCCTTTTATCACTCCCCTGTCAGGGGGAGAGGGAGGAGCGAAGACGACGAGGTACGAGGAGGTAATGAGCGACGGAAGAGGGGGTTGCTACACTTTACAACGTTGAATCGACCACAATAAAGACCAATCCTATTTCCTCGCGGGGCTCAACCAATTTCAGCTTTCTAAATCCCTCTTTCCCCTCGGAACATTAACGAAACCCGAAGTCAGAGCATTAGCAAAAAAATTCTGACTCCCCAATGCTGAGAGAAAAGATAGCCAAGGTCTCTGCTTCATCGGGAATGTCCCCATCAGAGAATTTTTATTACAAAGATTCCCAAAAAAGGAAGGAAACATCATCTACGTGAATCCCACAAATGTAGATGGTCTTCCCCTTGGAGGGGAAGGTGCCCGTAGGGCGGATGGGGGTTCAGGAGGAACAATCATAGGAACCCACCAGTGAGCCTATTTCTACACCATAGGACAAAAACACGGATTAGGACTGAATTTTAAAGCCTACGTCTATCGCATTGATGTAAAGAATAATATTTTGTATGTCACCGATAAAGAGAGCGAAGAATTAAAAACCAAATCCCTCATCGCCCAAGATCGACACCGAATAACCCCCGAATATTCTTGTAGGGATAGATCTTGAATCCATCCGAACCCCGCAAATAGCGGGGTTATCACAGGAAAAATCCGCTACCGCCAAAATCCACCTGTAGCCTGCAGATTGAAAGAACTCCCAAACAATGATATGCAAGTCACTTTCGCCGAAGCACAACGAGCGGTAGCACCTGGACAAGTTTTTGTCGCCTACGATGGAGAGGTCTGTCTAGGCTGTGGAGTTATTTCATAAAGAAGAAAAAATCCCCGTCATTCAAGCAGATACGCTAATAACGGGGTTCTTCAAAATACGGTGGAGGTTTAAAAGGTATACCTCTGGTTTAAAACTTCCTCGGAGACTCTTCGTTCTTCCTTGTAGTTTTTGTACATTTCCTGCTGAAAATTTATTATGTCCTCAAGAGGAATACGTTCCTCGAGAGGTTTCATTTTACAAAACGTTTCAAATCCGTTTGCCTTTGCAAATTTTTCAGCTTCTTCTTCGTTCATATGCATGAATTTTTCTAATGCTTTTTCCATATTTTTATTTTTTTTGAATTAATATTTATTTTCTTTAACTTTAAATACCTAATAAGGAAAATCAATAGATTTTGATAAAGCATGCAACTAAAGACATCCTACTCCTGCACCTGAAATTTTTTAGGATTCAGTCTTTTATGCTCTTCTGGGCTAGGAATACGCTCAATAATAGCATCTAACACACGATCTACATTCTCTCCTGTCTTCCCCGACACACAAATAATTTCCTCCCTTGGGAGTCAGATAACATGCTCTATCTCCGTCGCTACTCTATCGGGATTTGCTGCAGGTAGATCAATTTTATTCAAAACAGGGATAATCTCCAATCCTTGGTCAATGGCCTGATAAAGAGTCGACAACGTCTGAGCCTGAATCCCTTGAGAAGCATCAATCAGGAGAATCGCCCCCTCCACCGCAGCCAAGGAACGTGAAACCTCATACTGGAAATCCACATGCCCTGGGGTATCAATCAGATTTAATTCATATCCTTTTCGTTGCATTCTAGCGGGAGTCAGTTTAATGGTGATTCAGCGTTCTTGCTCGATATCCATACGATCCAAGACCTGATTATGATCAAGCTTGCGAACCGTGCCGGTAATTTCCAGCATTCTATCAGCAAGGGTTGATTTTCCATGATCAATGTGGGCGATAATACAAAAGTTGCGAATCGACATTCTTAAAAAAAAGGAAGAATAAAACACCAACCACTATAAGAAAGCTGACTCAAAAAACAAGGACTAACTCCCTCTAAGATTCCCCTCCTTCATAATATCCCCTACTTTTTTATTTGATAAATTTATATATATTGCTATCTACAACATCATTATTAAGTTTCTTAAAATTATGGATCTTGAGAAAATTACTAAAATATCTATTAGCATCTACGAAATATAATACGGCACCAGGTTTCATTTGATCTATAATAGAAAGTAATGCTTCGTTCATCCCACTCTTCAGGGGATGATACATATATAAAATATCATACTTTCCATACTCCTGATATTCCCTCATATCTCCTGTATGAATATTTACGTCAGGATAATAGGGTTGTACCATTTTAACTAAATTACTATTATATTCTAGTCCATGCACCTCCTTACACCCTAAATCTTTCATAAAATCAGAGAATATTGGAACTCCACATCCCACATCTATAAATGACTTCTGACTAATATTTCCTTGTCGCATAATATCTGATAGGACCTCTCCAAATTCCCTTTCAGAGTCTATATATGCCCGTCCATCGCTTGGAGGTATCATCTCATTAGCTAACGTCCTAAGGGTAGAAGCCTGCCTAAATTTATCCGATAATAATCTACGATAGTCAGTATTAGAAAGTGTCTCTCCCTTTTGTTTACGATCCAATATTTCCTCAAGCTCACGGATGTAACTATAATTAGACCAACGCCTTTCTCTATCTTCTCCGAAAATACAGGGGTCGAGAAGAGAGTGATCAAGCAGTGAGTTTCTGGCAACGTTTGATTTTGATATATACCCATTCAAACGATCAAAATCCATAGGATCTAAACCTAAGGTTTCTCGAAGTTTTTTCTTATTTTCTAGCATTTCTTTATCCCTCGCTTTCTGGCGTTGTTTACGCAAGAAATCATCCAAGAAGGGAATGTTTCTAAGATCCATAGTAAAAAAAAGAAGTATAAAATCAAAATTTATATATACCTCAGTATAATCATTTATAATAAAAAGTCAAGTATAAAGTATGTAAAAAGTGATACTACTTACTTCCTAATCTTCTTATTTCTTTTGCATTCAATGGGGAAGTAATCTTTCTTCAAAGTTTTGCTTCTATCTCTTTCCTTGCATTTCCTGCTACTTTTCCTCATTCTTTTGCTACTTTTTTGTTCCCATCAAAATCTTTCGGATTTCTTTCCTTTGAAAGTTCAGTAGTGGTAGCTTCTGCAAGGGTATTTAAAGTAAGCTCTAAATTTGTCATATTATCTCTCAAATTCTCTTTTTTCAGATTTTTTAACTTCTTATATTCTTTCACGCTCATTCACGACCAATTTAGAGTAATGATATCTGTCAAAATAGCAAACTCTTGCCCTTGTTTTACTCATTTTGCTTCCCATTCATCGGTTAATTCTTTTCTGACTTCTATACTCTTTAGTCTTTGATTTATCCAATTTTCTGAATAGCCTTGTCTTTTATAGTCCAACATTGCTTGTTTGATAGAGAGTTCTGGGTCTTGCATTTGCTCTACACGATTTTTGGCTACTTCTGCTATCCAAAGTTTGAAGGGCTCTGCTTTGGGGCTAGGAATAGATTGAATAAGTCTAAAAAGCTGTTTCACATCTGCAACATCGGTAAGATAATATTTCCCGTCAGCAGAGAGCATTTTCAGTTGACTACAATTTGTAGCCAACTCACTTCATTCAGCTTTTAACCTAGTTTTTAGAACACTCCGGTATTTTCTAGGATTAGAACTATCAGTTAATACTCAGATTACATCAACTATAGAAAAATACCATTTCTCAGTATTTTCGTCCCATAAAGTTCTGATTTTTTCGTTTTCAAAGAGTTGTATAACATTTTCAGTCATCTTGTGGACACTTTAATGATATAAATATTGCCGTGTTAGCGTCTCTTGTTTATGAAGGCAAATTTTTTATAAGAAAATTATTCACTATTACAAGAGATTTTTAATATTTTTTTGACATAAGTGGAATAGGTAATCAAAAAACAAGGACTAACTCTTTTCCAACATCTCAATCTCCTTTTCTATATTCAGCTTTGCTTGCTTTTCATATTTTTCATAAAAATAAGGAGTCTGGAAAATCTGCCTCTCCTGCATTCCTTTCAGAAAATCTAATCTCCCTTGCTGATACTGCTTGTCGGAAAAACAAGCATATTCAAATCTGATTGCCTGCAAATACCTTTGATACCTCTCCCAATCAGCACCCAGAACCGCACAATCAATATCTCCCATCCACTGCTCCTGAATATCTGTACCCTGATGATTAGCAGTAGAAAGGATCAATTTATGAACCCTCTCAATACGTAGTGAACTAATAAAATCCAGTTTTTTCAAAAATTCATCTGCAAACTCAGCACTTTTTACCTCATTCTCTCCAGATGGAGCAGTAGCACTATACACTACATCATGCAAAAGAATTGCAAAAAACAGATGTAAAAATACTCTCTCACTAAAGAGCGACTTTGCCTCATAGAGTGCATTCAAACACTCCACAATATGAGACCAATCATGATGAAGTCTCTCTGGAGTATCATGCAGTGCTTTTAAAGGAAAATAGACCTCGTTAAATTTGTCTGCCAATCCCATTTGGGAAAGCACAGATTTGATCCTCAATGCTCAGAAAATATCCACTTGGGCAACCATTTGATTAAAAAGCTGATCAATCTCTTGTTCATTATCCCCATTATTCTTGATAGAGAGAATTTTTCCATATGCAGTTTTTTCTATTTCTTGATTAATTTTTTCCAACTTAGCCTCTGTAGAAAACTGACTCTGAATTCTAGCTTCAATTTCCTCTGGAGTATGTCCTCTGCCCGCAAGTCTCTGTTTTTGTACCTCAGGATCCACATCAACTACTACCGTCTGATTATTTGCAAGGGAGACACTTCCCGCCTCAGCTAATAAAGCTCCATTCAAGAGGATAATCCCCTGTTTTCCTTTCATTTCTTTCCTCACCGCTAAATGAAGATAGTCATGAAGGAGATCATTCAAAATCTTTCTCTTGGCAGGATCGGGGAAAACTATCGCTCAAAGAGCTTTTCTATCGACAAATCCCTCAGCATTTAAAATTTCTGATCCAAAGATTCAAGCTAATTTTTGCCTCAATGCGAGATATCCAGGTTCCGTATATTCACCTAAAATTTTATGCCCCACTTTATCTAAATCGAGATTATGCACAGGAATAGCGTATTTCTCACCCAAGGCTACAAACTGATCCGTGATATAGGATTTCCCAGCTCCAATGGTCCCCGTCACTCCAAAAAGATATTGCCCCAGGAGTCTAGCCTCCAGAGCATGTTTTACATTCAACGTCACATATTCATCGATTTTCCCTTGTTCTTTGAGAATTGCTTTGGTGGCACTACTACTCACGTGCATTTTATCTGCTTTGGTCAGCAAAAAAGTGGTATCAATTCAGAGTTTTTGACTTTCTCCTACCAGATGAAGCATTTGCTCCGCCTCTAAATCTGCTGGTCCTCTAATCCCTCTCAAAATAGTATTGACTCCCTCTTCCTTAGCAAAATCAACCAATAAGCCTGAATAAGGTTTAATATCGATATCCATAGTATCATAGAGTTCCTTAGAAATAGCACCTTGAATCAGGTGTACTCTCTCGGGGAAACTAAAAAGATATTTTTATCAATATTTTTTCCTACTCCCACTAAAGTGGTATCAAAAATATTTCCAGACCTCTGGATAATATCCAAATGCCCTTGAGTAATAGGATCAAAGGATCAAGGATAGAGAGCGGTTCCTTTCATGAGACACAGGAGAAAGTAATAAAATAGTCTATAATATTAGTATTATAATGTTTTAAAAGTCAAATTCAAGAAGATTTGATCTTCGTGGGGATCTGAGGATAATTTAACGGTAATATAACAAGAAAATAAAAAAAGATCAGCTTGACTTGAAATAGTCTAGAAAATCCCTATACTACTTGCACATTCGTGGCGGCTGTAGCTCAGTTGGTTAGAGCACTTGATTGTGGTCCAAGGGGTCGTGAGTTCAATTCTCATCAGCCGCCCCATTTTTTTATTTGATTTTTTTTGGACTTTACGTATAGTGAAAGCACTTTATTTTCCTACCAACAAGATGCTTCTTACTATTTTCTCTCTCGTGGCTCTGGCAATAGGATGTTCTGTCTTGTTTTGGTTTTTCTATGGGATTATTACTCTAGTTTTTCATCCTACAGAGCAGTCTTATCAAAAGCTGATTAGACTTTCCGCTCAATTATTGGTAGCGATTGTTTTATTTGTGGTGAGTGTCTTCCTCGTCAATAGCTTCCTAGCAAATACCCATCTCTATGCTCGGCAATTCAGCTTTAGTAATATCGCTTGGACAGTAGGACAATGGCTCCAGTGGAGATTCTAATTTCACAGTTATTATTACATTATCAATTTAATGTCAAGGCATATACCTCTATAAAGTCAGATTTTTTTGCTTTTTGAGGGATTAGGCGTATACTAGAAAGGAGATTTTACTTTCTTTTTTGACCTAATGGCTGATACTACAAAAATTAAAGCTCTCCAACTGGAAAAAGAGCAGAAAGAAGAAAAAATAAAGGAAGCGGCTGACCAACTTGCTCAATTATCTGATGAGACAAAAGAGGAAGCAAGAAATCAGATCAAACAACAACTCAAACAGCTGGAAAAAGAAAGGGAAGAAATTTTAGGAAATTTAAAAAATGAGATCAAGGCCCAACTTACAGGAATAGAAGATGAAATAGCACAAGCTGAATTACAAGAACTTTTGGAAAAGTATGAAAGAGAAGAATGGGAAAATCAGAGTTATTATGTGGGAGTGATCGCAATCATTGAGCAAGATACTAGCGAAAGTGGGTTGGAATTACAAAGTATAATGAAGAATAAAGAAAATAAAGAACAGTTAGAACAACCAGAAAAAAGATCAACCATTTCTACTTACGAACTCCTTAAAACCTCCACTACCGCCGATAACCTTAAAGTCGCCCTGGGAAATTCCTCTTTGGATAAACGCTTTGAGAAACTTCAGGTAGGTACCGATCCAGAAAAGAGGCTAGAAAAAACCTTAGAACGTGCTCATGAAGTAGCAATTCAGTTCGTGGATTGGAAATTTTTCGATAGTGAAGCGGAAAAGCAACAGCACCCAGAATTGGTACAGTATGCTCATGAGGTGATTGCTCCAGGAATTGAGCGATATCTATTGGAACTTTTAAAAGGAAAAGAAGGGGAAAATAATCATGCAAATAATCAGGAAGTTTTATCTTTCTTACAGAATTTTAAGGTAGATTCTCTCAAAGGTGCTTTTGATAGTGCTGTAGGACTGGCTCAGGGAGCGAGTGAAGCATATTTGGCGATCAAATCCATGACGAGAGCATTAGATTTTCTGAGTATTCATAAAAAAGATGCTACCTTTCTCCAAAAGCTGAAAACTGCTGACATGTTGAGCAATCCCGCTCATTTCAGAGAATTTCTTACCCTAGGAGAGTGGCAAAATAAAGACAGTAAGGGAGAAGATTCCAACCTCTACACGGTGAGACGAGAACAATTAGGGATCTCTTTTGAAAATAAAGAAAAAGAATTCTGACTTACTGAGGCAGATAAACAAGAAGTCCTCGAGCGTATCGGAACAATTGAGGTGCAACCTACCCCAGAAACTGCATCCAGAATTTTAGATATCATGGAAAAATCTCCTGATCTTTTGAAAGGACTCCAAAAAGGAAAAGAAAAAATTCTGAAAACAGGAGATGCACTAGCTGGACCTCTCAGCTTATTTGAATCCTTAGGAGTGGATCTGACAAAATATATCGAGGATAGCCCCTTTCTCAAAGGGATTGTCGACTTCGTCTTGAGTCTCTTTGGATTTTCAGGAGGATTCGAAGGATGGAAAAGAAGAAGATTTTTGAAACCTATTGAGGAAGATTTATGAGAGGAAGCTGAAGCGAGAAGAGATCAAATTTCAGACTTATTTTCTGAGTATCAACAAACCCTCCCTTCAGAGCCAAAACCAGAGAATACTCTCTTCGAAATCTATAAGAAAAAAGGAGTCAGATTTCTCAAAGATAGTGAGCAATTTTTCAAAATCGATCAACCTACCCTTCAGGCAACTCTGAAAAATAAACTTGATACCGCAGTCCTTAATCCTCTGGCGGTAAAGGCAGTATTAGGCGGGACCTATGTAAAAACGGTAGATAAAAAACTGATCGTAGATACCGATAAAATCGAGCAAAATAAAGACCTCTTCATCGAGAATTACCTCAAAATCATGACTCAACATTTAGCAAAAAATGGCAACTACTTATCAAAGGTTGATTCGACTGATACGGTAGTCTTTACGATGATTTCCTCTCTCTTTGTCCAAGAAAAACATGTGATTAATGGGATCGAGGCAGGAATCTTTTTGCCAGAAGATTTTGTAGGAACTACTGAAACTTCTCAATCTTCAGCACAAACTCCTTCCTCAGCGGAACATCCAACAAATGGAACAGAATCTTTACAGGGATACACAGGAGAATTAATGTATTTCGATAAAATACCTGGGACAGAAGAAGAAAAGAAAGCCTTTAAAGCAAAAATAGAAGAAATATCAAGAGAACTAGAAATTAATCCAAATCGACTTATGGCAGTAATATATAAAGAGTCAGCGGGAACTTTTAAACCCGATGTAAGAAATCCTATATCGGGAGCAGTGGGCTTAATACAATTTATGGGAAAAACAGCAGAATGATTAGGAACAACACAAGATGCATTAGCTCAAATGTCTGCTGTGGAACAATTAGATTGGGTAAAAAAATATTATGAGAAAGGAAAAGGGAAATTTCATAATTTGAAAGATATGTATTTATATACCTTTTTCCCTATAGCATTAGATCATTCAGAGGATCCAAACTGGATATTTCAATCAAATGGTCTTTCAGCAAAAACCGTTGCAGACTCAAATCCAGGAATGAAAAAATATAAGAAAGACGCTACTACGGAAGGTATAACAATGGGAGATTTTAATAGATATATAGCTACAATAGAAGAAAAAAATGTCCCAGATGAATTCAAAAACCAATTTGCATAAAAAGATCAACCTCTATTGTTCTTCGAGTATTCACATATCATATTATTCATGCAATATTCTATTGATTTTTAATCTATATTATTTATATTACATAAAAATAAAAGTAGAGACAAAATAGTGTTTTTTTGGGAATATTTATTTTTTTCTTGAGCTTTGTCTTTATGAACTCACTTGAACTTCTTTTTGATGGGATAAAAATCGAATCCCCTTGCGTAGTAGACCCCTCACTCCTTCAAGAATTTCAGCAGGGAAATTTTCGTAATCTTTGGGAATATAAAGGAACTACCGAAGAATTGACAAAGGTACTTCTTGCTAACCCCGAAACCTCGGAGGATTTAAAAGTCTCTATGCTCAAAACTCTGGCAAAAAATGTTAGAGCAATACTAAAAGCACCAGAAAATCTATCGAAGGAGCTCGAAAAACCTTTGGATGAACAAAAATCTTTGGATGAACAAAAACTTTCCCATGAGGAGGCTGTAAGAAATCTGCTCAAAGAAAGTTTTGATCATGAAAAACATCTCAATCGAGAGCAACTGCTAGCTCGTGGAATTAGTAGTTTAGAAGAGTTTTATACAACCTACTGGGAATGGGGAGAATCCTTGCTATTACAAAAAACAGCACCCCTCCTAAAAAAAGAAGAAACAGATGAGATATGTTATACAGCAGAGGAAAAGCTAAATTATATAGCAAAGTGTAAGGAATCGCTAGAACTAGCTAACCTTTCTGAAAGTAAAAAAGATGAGATAATGAATCTGTTTTATAGACTATTGAATGGATATGATTTTAGTAAAAATAACTGAGAAACGGTTAGCGAACGATATGAACATATCGATTATACGGATGAAGAGGCTAGAAAAAGGACTACCTGGAATGAAGATATAAAAGTGAATAGCATGGTGCCAACTCCTGTGATTAGCTCTCTTGATCCCACTCTGAGATGATCGGGGAAATTATGGGATATCGACCTTTTGAAAGAATTTCAGCAAGGAAACTTTCGTAATCTCTGGGATTGTAGGCATACTATGGCAGAAATTACTAATACTCTCTTGAGTAGCCCAGAGACGGATATAAAACTGAAAATCTCCATGCTCAAAACTATGATAAAGAATGTGAAGGCAATGACAGGTTTTACGGCTTCTTCTCTACGGGTAAAGTCTGTTCAAGAGCATAATGATGAGGTGAGAAGTAATTTGAGTCTGCGTTTTCAGACTATGAAGAAAAACTCTCCTGAGCAATTAGAGAAACTTTGATTGACTAGCTGGAATAAATTCAATAATTATTACTTTTGGCAGAGTGGGGGATTGAGTTTGAATGAGGTAGTCCCAGAAGAGACAAGTGTAGTTTATCAGGAGAATCAGGAGAATATCGAAAATTATATCATTTCCTTGAAAGAATTTCTAGAAATGGCAGATTTACCAGCACAGGAAAAGAAGAATATTAAACATCTTCTCTTTAAGTTTTTTGCTTCTGAAAAGGATCAAAATCGTTATGAAATTGAAGAACGATATACTAGCCTTCATTATGCATCTGAAGAACAAAGAAAACAAACTACTTGGAATGAAAAGATATCCACTTCTTCCCCTCAATACGGAGGGCAAATTCACCAAGAAGTGAGGAGGGTAGTGAAACCTGCTGATAGTAAAAAAGAAAAAAAAGCTGAAGAGGTACTTAAAGTACCTGAAGAAGTACTTGAAAAACCTGAAGAAGTACTTGAAAAACCTGAAGAGATAGTGGAAAAAGAAAAAGTAGAAAGCGGATGTATTTTATCAAATGAACTCATAGATACCTTAAGTAATGAGGGGAATGTGGTTTTGGAATGTTTGGCAGAGTTTTGTGCTACGGATAAAAAAACACTTTTACAAGTGCTACATCAGAGAAATACTCCTGCACCTAATCCCTCTAGGCAAAAATTTATCCCAGGAGGATATCTTTCTTTTGGATATAGAAAATATCAAAAAAAGGTAAACACTAAATTTAGGACCCTTCGTACACCTAGCAAAGAGCTTATGCAAATCCAAGAAACATTAAGAAAGCGTTTTATGTGTATTCCTGTCTCTCTCAAGTCTCAAGCTGGAAAACCTGGAGATTCATCAGAAAAAAATGCAGAACTCCATAGATATCATCCTTATCTGATAACACTAGATATTAAGTCAGCTTATCCCTCTATTACTACGGAAAGAGTATATAAAAATTTAAAAGGAGCTTTGGAACGCACTTTAGATATTTGGACTCCCCTTCTCATAAGTGAGGATTTAGAGCAAACAGAAAAAAATAAAGACCTTTTTATCAGGGCTATTACCCACTTATGTGTTAGTGAAAATGAACTTCCTCAGTGAGCACCTACTAGCAATCAAATTCAGAATATTGTAATGAGAGGGTTTGATAGTAAAATAGAAAGGAGATTACCAGAACTTAATGATCCTATCCCAAGCTATTCTAGGTATGCCGATGATATTGCTATCAGCTTTGACCAGTATACCACAAAAAGTGTTTTGGAGGAAAAGCTGGAGACGTATTTTGAGAGAATACAACAATGTGGAAAGGAAGATCTGGTATTGATTCAAGAGCACATGGACAAAATAATGCAACAGTTTATGCAAGAAAAATTTATTATTACGGACCGTAGTGAGCGTAAGTATCTCATGGAATATATAGGAAAACTTAAAAAGCTAGTACATAGTCTTCCTCTGTCGGATCAGTTAAAGTATCTCTTTATTGGAAATCTCAACACCTATGGAAAGAAAATAGGATTTTCTCAATGGAGAATAGAAGAAATTAAAGAGGAAATTAGCAAAATCATTACTGATGAAGGGCGAACTCTCTCTCCTAGAAAAATTCGTGTTTGGACTCCTTTAACAAATGCTGATAGAGAAATTAATGGAATTGTTTTCGATAAAACAGGAAAAAGGGGATTGTCGACAAAAAAACAAAGTGAATATAAAAGACTTTTGAAAGACCTACTTACCTGTAGTTTATGAAGGTTAGCGACAAATCCCTATTATTATAGAAAATTTAAATTAAGGGAGGATCCTACTCTTTCTATTTCTATTATTTATAATACTCTCACGGGAGTGTATGCATACCTCCAGCGTATTTATGGCGAAAAAAATGTCCCAAAAGAGTTTCAGGAGCTTTATATCAAGGCAAAAGATAAGCGAAAAAATTATACTACTACGGATGAAGATCCTCGTGCTGGTCTAAGTAATTCTCTCTCAGAGGAAGAGTTTCAATGATGGATAACGGAAGTTTACCGTGCTAATCCTCTCTCAGAGCAAGATATTCCGTATGAAGAGGAGGGAGAAGAAAGTTTTTTTTAACATATTAAGGCTACTGAATAAAATCAGTAGCCCTTATCCGTGAACGGAGTTCTCGGATTATTAATGCAAGCACAATGAAGTGAATGTTATGCAACATTTCTCATCCTGCATTAACTAGAGGATACATCAAAGAAATTCGATGCAAGGGAACAGAGCCCTTTCCTCTTTATCCCAAAGATAGGGATTCAGTTGAATAGGTAATGTTTTATTTACAAAAATCAAGGGAAAATCAACTTTTTTTCAACTTTTTTTATCTACAAATATTCAGTTTACAAAAAGGTGATAATTGAAAGCTCTTGAATTTCTACATCTTAGTATGGAAAGTTCTCTCAATCACTTCTTTCTGATGAGCCTTGGATAAGCGAACAAAATTCACTGCATACCCAGACACTCTAATAGTGAGTTGAGGATAGTTTTCTGGATGCTCATAAGCGTCCATCAAGACCTCTCTATTCAGGACATTTACATTGAGATGGAAAGCTCCCTTGGTGAAGTAGCCGTCCAACATCCCTCTCAGATTTTCTGTCTGTTCTGTTTTCGTAGCTCCCAGGGACATCGGCACAATAGAAAACGTATTTGAGATACCATCCTGAGCATACTGGTAATTCAATTTTGCAACACTATTCAATGAAGCAATAGCTCCGCTACTATCTCTACCATGCATTGGATTAGCTCCTGGTGCGAAAGGTTCTCCAGCTTTTCTACCGTCTGGAGTAGCTCCTGTAGCTTTTCCATACATTACATTAGAAGTAATCGTAAGGAGAGAAAGTGTAGGATTAGCATTTTTATACGTGTGATGTTTTTTGAGTTCATTGAAGAAGTATTCCGTGATCTCCTCAGCAATACTATCTACTCTATCATCATCATTTCCATATTTTGGGAAATCTCCTTCGATTTGAAAATCTTTCGCAATTCCATTTTCATCTCTCAGGGGAGTCACTTTCGCATATTTAATAGCTGAAAGGCTGTCTGCGATGATAGAAATACCTGCCATTCCGTATGCAATATCCACACCATAATTGGTATCTACAAATGCCATCTGAGCTTTTTCATAGTAATACTTATCGTGCATGTAGTGAATAAGATACATCGCCTTGGCATACACTCTGGCCGTCTCTGACATCGTTTTTTTGAAGTTTTCCATCACTGCCTCATACTGCAAAGCCCCTTCAGAGAGTTTTGCAATACCTGACATAATTTGTACTCCTTCCCCTTCTTCTTTTCCTTCATTGAGAGCAAGTAATAAGGTCTTTGGCATATTACATCTTGCACCAAAATGCTGAATACGTTTTCCAATTTCTTGATACGATACACAGCAGGCAATACCATAGTCATCACCTCCACGCACACTCTTCATCAAGTTGTCATTTTCATACTGGATAGAAGAAGTATCAATAGAAACCTGAGCACAGAAGTCTTTGAATCCTTGAGGCAATTCTGGAGACCAGAGAACGGTAAGATTTGGCTCTGGAGACGCTCCTAAATTATATAAGGTCTGAAGAAATCTGAAAGAAGTTTTGGTCACTTTGCTTTTCCCATCATGAAATCTTCCTCCAATAGATTCCGTCACCCAAGTAGGATCTCCTCCAAAAATATCATCATAACTTCCCGCTCTGAGATGACGAACCAGACGAAGTTTCATCACCATATGATCAATCATTTCTTGAGCTTCAGATTCAGTGATTTTTCACGCTTGTAAATCATTCTCAATATAGATATCCAAAAATGAGGAAACATTTCCCAGAGACATCGCAGCTCCATCTTGTTCTTTTACACCTGAGAGGTAAGCAAAATAGACAAATTGCACCGCCTCTTTTGCAGTAGCAGCAGGTTTAGAAACATCATACCCATATCCCTCTGCCATCGTTTTGATGTCATTCAATGCAGAAATCTGCATACTCACTTCTTCACGAAGACGAACTTTTTCATCATTCATCTCTCCAGACAAAGCTTCAAAATCAGCCTTTTTTTCTGCGATCAATTGATCGGTTCCATACAGTGCCAATCTCCTGTAATCTCCGATAATTCTTCCTCTAGCGTAATTGTCAGGAAGTCCTGTCACGATATGCTTAGATCTGAAAAGTCTACATTCTTTATCATACACGGAAAATACCGCATCATTGTGATTTTTAGCATAATTGAAGATATCTTTTACTCTAGGAGACAGATCAAGCCCTCTTTCTGCCAACGCGTTTTCTACCACACGCACTCCTCCAAAAGGTTTAATTCCTCTTTTCAAAGGTTTGTCGGTCTGGAATCCTACGATCACTTCCAACTCTTTATCAACATATCCTGCTGGGTGAGAAGTAATACTAGAAATAGTATCGGTATCCGCATCTAAAAGTCAGTTTTTTTCTCTTTCTTGTTGGAGCAAAAGTTTTACTTTCTCTCGTAAAGTGGTAGTTTTCTCTGTGGGTCCTTGGAGAAAAGAGGCATCTCCTGCGTATGGCGTAATATTGTCATACACAAATTGGCGTACATCAATGGTCATCTAGTATATATATAAGAACTAAAAAGCAAAATCGACAAAGGTGAAGTATAGAGAAAGAGGAAGACAATTGCAAGTCAAAGACACTTACTTTTCCACCATTTCATCATTTATCAAGCCGAAGTTTACACTCTACTTTCTAGTATACTCGAAACTGCAAAAAAAGGCAAATTTTTTGCCATCTTTTTTTAGTAGGAGAGCAAAGTACCATAAAATAGGGAAGTGTTTTCTCTGTTTCCTATTATTTTTCTATAAAAAAGAAATATCCCACCCGAAGATAAGATATTTCTAACCTGTTTAGTCTTTTTGTGAAAGACAATTTTTATACTAGAGATTTCCAATCAGAATGCAAGAGATTTTTTCTCTTTAAAAATTTGCTTTTTTTTCTCTTTTCGAGTATACTATAAATACCCTTTACTTTTTACTATGATTTCCATGACTGACCAAAATGCTCCAATTACCAACGGACAAACACCAAACCCCACAGTCCAACAGCCCAAAAAAAACTTTTTCGGCGGAGAGGTAAATTTCAACGATGCAAATTTTGAAGTACACGGAGAACAAGCTCCCCAAACACCAACTCCCGAAACAGAGGAAATCGCTCCCACGCCTTATGCCTCAGAAGCAGAAAAAGCTGAAGAAATCATAAGTTTTGAACCAGAAATAGCGGAAACTCCTATACAAAACGAAATTGAAGAGGTTGCAGATTTTGACCCTTTTGGAGATGATGAAGATTCTGAAGTAGTTGAAACCGTTTCTACTCTACCAGAAAAAGAAACACAAGTTGCGGGAGAGGAATTTGTCACAGAAGAGAATCCAACAGAAGAAACGGTAGCCCCAGCGGAAGAAGATGAAGATGGTAAAGAAGAAGATGAAGAAAATGATGGTGAAACCATAGAATTTGAACCCACTACAAAAACGGGGAATGAACTTTTCGATAAATTTCTCTCGCTCACCGATACCGCCAGAGCGATCTTTGCCCTCCAGGAAGACAAAAGTAATTTTAAAATCATTGGCGGAAAAACTTCAGACAACCTCCTAGAATATTTCGTGTACCTTATCGAAGATGAAACAGATCATATCGACCTCTTCATCAAAAAAGTAGAAACTCAAGAGGACGAAGAAGACGAACACCTGTTGCAACGGTCCTACACCACCACAAACCAACATTTAGACATTTTCGTAGATGAAATGTTGTTGTACCAATTTACTCAGGATAATAAAGAAGCAAACGGAGTATTGGATAAACTCAATAAATTCTGATTTTTATTTGAGACTCACCTCGCTGAACAAGAAAAATTTACCCAAGAAAGAAAGGAAGCAGAATCCAAAAAGAAACAACTCCATGAGATCTTCAGAAATTTCTAAACCCCAAAAACTCAAACGAAAATTCTGCCCTTGCATTCTGCTCACTACTCACTACACTATCCATGTTTTTACTCCCTTCACGGAGATAGATCATGCTAAACCCTAACTACAGATATATCGGAATCGATTTCGAAACCACAGGACTCGATATGCAAAAAGATGTCCCTATTCAGGTAGGAATCGTAGAAATCAATGCAGACGGAGAAATTATCGACTCCTTCGAATCCCTCATCAGACCAGAAAAAGACATCAAAGAACTGAAAAATATCGTACATTTCATCACCAAAATAGAAGTAGCTCAACTCGTTTTCGCTCCAACCATTGAGGAAGTGGCTTCTCAAATTGCACATTTTTTCTGACCCGAAGTAATCATCATCGGACATAACATTAATTTTGATCTCGCATTTTTGGGGAAGATGTTGCCAGATTTTCAAATGCACGCCTCATTTGATACCTTTCAGCTCGCTCAAGCCCTCATCCCCTATCCACCAAGTTTCGCATTGGAAATCCTCATGCAACATTTGGAAGAGAAACCCCTCTTTTTGCAGTGGAAATCAAAATTTTGACTCTCTTTTGCTCCCACCCCAGGAGAAGAAAGTGACCTAGAAAACGGCGAAGAAGCGACCTTCCACGATGCATTTTACGATAGCAAATCTACCCTCGCCTTATTTTGCTACCTCCTACAATATATCAAACAAATCGAAGAAAAACACCCCATTCTAGGACAGCTCATCGCAAAAAGTGACTGCACACTTGCTAAGATAGTAGAATCTCCAGAGATCATCAGGCAAAATCCTGCACAATCTTCTTTTTCCCTACCTCCTCTCAAAAAAATCGCCCCAGCCAACATTTCTCTCGCTAGTTTTCCCTATCCCATTGACCTAGCTACCCTCAAAGACGCAGAAAGATACTTCGTAGGAAATCTAGACTTTAAAGAACTATTAAGTGCTCTGCTAGCCAATAAAAAAATAATGCTGGTATTTTCTACGAAACCAAAACTCGATATCGCAAAAAATATCCTCTTTGAAATGGGAATAAAAAACATCGGATACGCCAGAGAAGAACAAACCATTTCAGCAAACCTTTTTCAACAGTTTCTCAATAAAGAGCAGTTCAATCAGTTTGAACTCTACTTCATTTTAAAATACTGCTCTCATCTCTTTCTCGGCTATGGAGTCCTCGATTTGAATAGTAAAGGAGACTACATGGTCTACAATTTCATCAAAGATGAAAGACAAGTTGTGAAATATCCTGTGGTACTAACCACCCATCACGGATTATATTCCATTTTGGAAAAAGAAGCTCACGCATACGCAGATTTTGATATCGTCTTTTTTGACCTAGAGTGGCGATATAGAAATTATAATGCCTATTTATCCCGTACCTGTGACCTCTATTATATCCAGAATTTTGTAGATATGCTGTTGTATAAATATAAACTATTGGAAACACCTGCCTTTGATACTCTCAAAGCATTTGACACTTTTTTCACTATGTTTCTCGGCATTCTACGAACAGACACAAAAAAGCTCTTTATCGGACGTGCAGAAGATGAATTACAGATCAATCCGCTCATAAACCATACCGATTTTTATCAGACCAATCTCGTCCTTCCAAAACTCAAATCCTTTGCAGAGCCCTTGAAGGCAGTGCTTCATGAACAGGATTTTACTACCCTGTGGAAACAAATTGAACATTTTTTCGATATTACCGAAACCATCGCCAAAGTGCAAAGAAAAATGTTTGGACAAACGGGAACAGATTTTTATTTTCTCTTTTCTGAAGAGGCAAAATACACTAATCGAGAAGAGTTTAAAGACATTTTCCAGAAGAACCATATCGTATTCCTTTCTGACCACGAAAAACAATATCAATCGCTTGTTCAGCCCGCCATTGCAAATTCTGGAGAAATACCCCAAAAGCCAACCCCCCAATTACCTCACATCAGCACCCTTTGAGCTTTACAAACAAAACTTCAAGACGCCAGTACAGAAAAATCTGCTTCCATTTTCATTATCTCGACAGTAAAGGAAGAAAGCAGACAGATTTTTGAAGCATTACAGAAAATGCGTTTTTTGGAAGGATATGAATTCTTAGCGGAAAATATCACAGGAGGAGCTGGGAAGAACATCTACAAAGCCAATAAAAAACCTGCTAAAATTGTCATAGGAGGCTACAATTTTTTGATGATGTGCTACGCCCAAAAGGTAAAATTTGATGAAATCCTTGTCCGAAATATTCGTGGAGCACAGTCCCAATTAATTTTAGACGACATCCTACGATACCAACCTAGAAAATAATAGAAACAAAAAAAGAGCAATATGAACAATACCCCAAAACTAGAAGAAAACACATCACAAAAGCTCTCACCAAAAGAAAAACAATACTGAAGTTAGCTAAAAATAGCTTTCACAATCCTAATATTAAAATGGAAGGTCTTCACTTCCTCAAACTCAAACCGATCTCAAAATTCAGCTTGTAAAATTTCCACTTGCCAAGTCATCATCTCCAAAAACATTACAAAAGGACAACCTGAAACCGCCTGTTTGATCTGTTGAAACATTTCTCTATACAGATCCAATCCGTCATCCCCTCCTACGAAGGCAAGGCGTGGTTCCCATTTTTGGACATTTTCCAGAGCATTGGTATCAAACGTCTCATCAGGAATATAAGGCAGATTTGCAACCAAGATAATGGGTGCTTGCTGAAATACCTCATAGGATTCCAAAAAAGAAGCCAGATTGGAAAGAACAAATCTCGTATCATAGGAAGACGAAGAAATGAGAGTATCATAATTTTGCTTTGCAACACTTAAGGCATCAGGAGAAATATCCGAAAGGAAAACATCTTGGAAAGCCTCAGGATTCTGCAAAAGAATAGAAATCCCCAAAACTCCCGACCCTGTTCAAATATCAACCAGCACATAAGGATTAACCAATTTTTGTCCTTGCAAGTAATCAGAAACCGCGGTAATCATGTACTCAGTTTCTGGACGTGGGATAATCGTGTGTTCATTTACCTGAAAAGGTACTCCAAAAAAATCCACATGCCCCAAAATATATTCAAGAGGTTTTTTATCTACCGTATAGGCTTTATAATCTGACTGAAGTCTAGCAAAATATTCAACGGCAATTTCATCATCCAAATGAAGCCAGATTTCTGCTCTCGTCCGTCAAAAGAGTTCTTGGAGCAGTTTCTCAAGTACAAATTTTTGGGGGTATTCAGGATTTTGCAGGAGCTGTTGAATTGTCATAGCATCACAAAAGAGAATAAAAAGAACTCTGGAAGAGTAGTGTTTCGCGGGAAGAAATCAAATAAAAATACAGAAATTTCTCTATTGACTTTTTAGAGATGAATCACTATACTATCAATATAACACAATTAAAAAAAATATAACATGAACACTATCCAAAAAACAAAAAAAACCCTCACGAAGGAAATCATTCGTGAAAAGAAGAACACTGCTGTTGCAAATAACATAATAATAACGGTAGCAATCGTGCTTGGAATAAGCATCATTGTCGCTATGATGTTTTTTAAGCAACAACCTCACCTGCTGGGTCTACTGCTTATCTTGCTGTGCGATTTAGCAATCATTATCGTAAGTTGGTATGGATTTTCTCTAAAATACTTTAGAAAATTCAAAACATATCAACCTACTGATGAAGAACTAAAGCAAAGGGCTAAAGAAAGCCTAGTGCACATCCGAAGTTGTTTGTCACTTCTCTCAGAAAGAATCAAGGATTGTGAAATTGTATTATATAATTTGAACAATCTTGAGAAAGAAAACAAGAAAGAAAACTGGTTTTCTAGGCTTATGGAAGTCTGTTCTAGGTTTATCTTAGGAGACCCTTCGGATCCAGAATTTACTCAAGAGAAACTTGAGGAAGATACTGAAATGGAAAAGTATTTCCAACAAAAAAAGAGCGACCTCGAGCTTTTCTTAAAAGAAATAGGGACAGAAAAAAACAATTAACAATTCTTTCAAAGCAATGCTACCTTTCTTGATCTTTTAGGACGAGAAGAGTAGGATTGCTTTTTACGTTGGTTCAATCAAAGAATATCCAATCAAAAATCTCGCAATATCACCAAAAATTTTTCCAGAAGTAGAGACTCACCACTGAGAACTTCTAGGACGAGAGAGCCGAATCAGCACCAAATACTTTGGATCATCCATCGTCACCACACCCGCAAAAGTCGCCTGTGTCCAACCATTTCCTCTCTGATATTTTCCACGAAACGCAATCTGAGCTGTCCCTGATTTAGCCCCCAAACGATAACTTTTCACCTGAGCAGAAGTATATTGGGAATTGGTAGTCATTACCTCAAAAAGAGCATCTTTCATTTCCGCACTCACTTCTGGACGAATTACCTGATTCAAAATCTGCGGAGAAGTCTCTGTACGCTGAACTTCCTCAGAATCCGCAGTTTTTTTAGCTATTCCAGAAACAATGGTAGGCTTAATATAACGTCCTCCATTCACCAAAACTCCATATGCTGCAGCCAGTTGAATTTGTGTCACCTGTAACCCCTGCCCAAAAGAATTATTCAAAAATCTGGCAGCAGACACGGTCGTCTCATTATCAACGAAACCAGGTTTTTCTTCTGCTAATTCTATTCAAGTAAGTTTTCCAAAACCGAATTTAGAAAGATAATTGTAAAAAAGCTCTTTCCCAACCTTTTGCACGACACGCACCATTCCAATATTGCAGGAATAGATGAAAGCATGAAGAAGATTGTTATTTCCCCAACACTTATCAATATCTGAATTTTTGATGGTATACGGTCAGACTTTTACACTTCCTTCATCCGTATAATAATCATAAAGTCTGATTTCATCGGTATCTAGACCAACTCCCATCGTAAATGCCTTGAAAACACTTCCTGGCTCAAAAGGAGTAGAAATGTTTTTATCTACAAATACCTGGGCTCCATAAGTATTTGTCGGCAAATATTTTTGTAGAGTAATATCCTGTCTTTCGGTAATCGTTGCAAGTTTGTATTTCCCACCGCTCAAAATATAGACAGGGATATCCACATAGGTAAGATCATCCACAATGGGAGCATTTTCCTGCCCTAGAGGCTTCAGAATATAAGCGTCATTATAATTATTGGGATTAAAAGTCGGAGCACTTACAGAAGCTTTAACCTGCCCATTTTGAGGATCATATACTAATACACTAATCGCATCCGCTCTAAACTGCTCCAAATATCTTTTAGCGATAGATTCAACCTCTTTTTGAATCCCAATATCGATCGTCAAGAAAACATCATCCCCATCTTTTGCATTTACCACCTCAAAATCATTTGCTCCTACCGTACCAATCCACGAAGAGGAACGCCCTTTAATTTTTCCATTAATTCCCTTAAGAATATCATCAAAATATTTTTCGATTCCATAGTAGGCATCGCCATTTTTATCTACATATCAGAGAATATTCGACATAAAAGAGTCACGCGGATAATATCTCGTAGTATAAGGTTCTAGGATCACTCCATGAAGGACAGGAACTTTGTCCTTGGATTTTTCACTATAATACAATTCTTTAAGATCCTTGATGTCCTGAGCAATTTGAGGATTCGCAGAGGTAAAGAGTTTGATATATTTGTATTCTTGCTGAGTAAAAAGCGTATCTAAAGCTGAAGTCTCCAATGGCGGATAGCCGTGAGTTTTGAGGAGGGTTTGCAAGAGAAGTTTATCTCTGGACCTACTAGCAGAGCTCGATTTGGTAGGTAAAACATACACATAATAGTCCCCTAAGATCTGAATAAAAGGGAAATTTTGTCCTGCCAAATCAGAAAGGAATGCCTCATTCGTGAAAAATCCGAGATAATTCTTTTCCTTGATTCAGATTTGGATTTTCTCTTGAAGTCTCTCAGAAATCACTTCTAAGGCTTTCGTCTCTGTAAACCCAGAAATCACCTGAAGCCTTTTTTCTTCAAAGCCCGTAAAATCAAATGTATCATATTCTGGTGACCTCAACCCTGATCAATAGTAAAAAAGCTGAGGCATTTTCGGCAATATCTCTTTCCCCACGAAGACTTCTACATTTTCTACACACTCTTCTACAGATACTTGCTCCATTCCATGGATCACACACAAATGCTTGTACACCACAGGCGTAAGTAATTCAATTAAACGAGATTTTAAGGAAACCCCTCCTGTCGTCAGCCCAATTAAGGTCGGATCCAACGCCACATCATAGAGGGAAATATTTTCCGTTAATTTTACTGGTTGTCAGGACTTATCTACCGCATAAATATCTCCTCTATTAGCCTTTACAGAAGTCGATCTCGTGTGTTGGAGATTAAGTTTATTATCATAATTTTGATGTTGAATGACTTGCAAATAAAAAAGTCTGATCACAATCACCGCAAACAACAAAAAAAACAAGGTCATTAATTGTACCTCTCTAGTAAACGTAATATTTCTCAAAAATGGAAGTTGTTGAAGGAGTTTTTGAGCACGTTCAGTCCAGGAATGGTGTTTTTTATGGGGCGTAGAAGTATACATGCTGATAAAGAATGTAGCGATATGCTCCACGTTTTCAAATGAAAAATTTTAATCTGATTGCTCAGGATAACAAAGAGGCACCAAAGGGTCAGATTGCTGACAGAGTAAAGGAGCTGAGGAATGGATTTCTATTTCTTCCGTAGATCAGGTAAAATAAGAGGCAAGCACAGGTCAAATATTCATAATAAAAACTCCTACTCCGATAACACTCGCCACAGAAAGCTTTTTAGTAATATGTTCTTCATGAAAAAAAAGCTTTCCCATCAAAATACCAAATATCATGGCGAAGAATCTCTTGAGAGCAATCACCATGGAAGCAATCATATACTTGTATGCCGCAGCACACAAAACACTTCCTACCGCATACAAACTTGCAAATCACAAATATCTAGGACGGAGAATCTGTTGGATTCCACGAATCCCCTTTGTCTTTCAGACAATCACGAGAAAAAGCAGACTCATCCCTCCAGCATTATAAAAGTTCATCAATTCTGTAGAAGCATAATGGGTCGTAGCATATTTGAAAGCAATAATCGTACCTAGAGAAATCAGATTTGAAATAATAATATATTTTAACCCTTTTTTGGAGAAATCTCCTTTAAAGAGAGTATAACTCAGCATAACTACCAAGATAATCACTCAAAGAATTTGTCGCCAAGTCACATGATATCACAGCAGAAGGTCAGAAATCAACAATAAAGGAATCGTAATCGTACTCATCACAGAAAAGGTAGATCTATCAGCCTGATGTACTGCTTTATTACTGATTTCACTAAAAAGCACACCTGCCAAAATTTGGAACACTACCAATAAAAAACTCCCTAAGGTTCGAACAAAATTTCGATCATTACTCACAAAAACCACCACACCAGAAAAAACCAACGTAGTAAGCATCGTAAGTAAAGAAATCTGATGAAGATCAATTTCTCCTCCTAATTTCTTTTTCAGGACGGTAGATTGTTCCAAAAAGAAACAACCAAAGAATAAGATAAGAATACCTGGTGCCATACCTACAATAGTATAATAAAATGCTCTATACATATTATTATACTATAATTTTAATATTTGTCAACTATTAGAGGACTTTTTTGTTAAACTACGATTCTGGCTAATGATAAGGTAGGAAGCATTTAATAAAAAAAACAACGAGAAGCGGGAAAAGCTGATTTGGACGAATTGAAAGAATTAGAAGACCTAGAACGGCACTTGAAATGAAAGTCTAGTTAGTCACAACTAAAATATCACCTTGTAGAACCATTTCTACACATTTTTCATTTCTCTCTTGTAAATATTTACTTTCTGAGTATAATATGTGTATTAAAATAAAAATAACCAAAAGTTAAATAATAATAAATAAATTCAGGAGGTTAAAATGAAAAAATTAATTGTATTTGTGATCTTTGTATCACTAAGTGTTACTGCATTCGCACGAACTGGAGAGGTAAAAACATATACCTTTCCGATAGATAGTATGATGTTCCATTTGGAAAAACTTATGGGGTCAGAATGTCTGTCAGGTGTTTCTGTTGATAGAGTTAAGTGTCTGTCAGATGAGGATAGTCTGGTGATAAGTACACTTATTTCTAGTTCTGAATATCTACATACTAACTATTACACATATCTCAATGCTTCAATTAAACGAAGTAATGATAAAATGGTGACAGTAGTCACACGGTATGAATATTCTTCCTCAAATCCTTATAAGTCATTTTTACAAATTGTAGGAATTGGTATCTGTGTAATCCTCTGGTTAGCTTGCTGGATTTTCTTGATAAAATGCACCACCAATCAATAAGATATGAATTGCAGTTTATATCCTAACATTTAGAAAAATTGCTAAGTGGATAAAATCAGCAAAATCTTGAAGATTCTAAAAATCGTCATTGCATATCCTTGACGATTTTTTTCTAATTCATCCTTTCCCCTAATTTTCCCCTCAAAAATTTGCTAAACTGCTCATGTAAATTTTTTAGTGTCAAAAAACTCTTGCAACCTAGAATCAGATTTCTATAATCTGATAAATTTATCTCTTGCTTTGCTCAAAAAATGACCGACCAAAATCTTAAAATCCGCAATTCTACTGTTGATTTTCTCATTTTTACTAGACAAAATGGTGAAGATGGAATCACTGTTCGTGTAGAAGATGAGAATGTCTGGCTACATATTGAAGCTTTGACTATGCTTTTTCAAAAGACTCGTCCAACTATTGCTGAACATTTGAAAAACATCTTTTCTAGTGGAGAATTAGAGGAAAATTCAGTATGTAGGAAATTCCGACATACTGCCGATGATGGAAAAAACTATCAAGTCAATTAAAAGAGCAGACTCTACAAAAGATTATATGGGACTTACCTCTTGGAAACATGCACCAAAAGGGAAAATCATCAAAACAGATGTTAGCATTGCCAAAAACTATTTATCACAGCTCGAACTTACAGATCTCAATGAAATTGTAACCATGTATTTAGATTATGCCAGTAGACAAGCTAAAAAATACATTCCTATGACGATGTCTGATTGGAAACAAAAGTTAGATGCTTTTTTAAATTTCAATAATGAAGTAATTGGAGATTGAAAAGGAAGTATCACCCACGAATTAGCAAAAGAATTTGCAGAAACGGAATTTGAGAAGTATCGTATCAAGCAGGATCAGGCTTTTATTTCTGATTTTGACGAATTGGTTCAATCTGTGCAGACTAAAAATAACTAATCTTTTCCAACTCCCTACTTCCCATCAGCATAAAACCCATCTTGTGGAACCATTTCTACACATTTTTCATCTCCCTCTCACTAGTGTCCAAATAAAAAAGTAGAAAAGAAGAAAAATCCGAGCGTATAGCTCGGATTTTTCCCTAAATGCTGTTTATTGGACAGCATAAATCCTTATAAATGAAATTAGCTTACAA
>JAISKI010000036.1 GCA_031261265.1 Candidatus Peribacteria bacterium | reverse complement strand
TTTCGGGAAGATCCTCAGCTTCTGTTGGTTTTTCAACCTCTGTTGGTTCCTCAGCTTCTGCTGGCTCATCAACTACTATAGGATCTCAAAGATCTACTAAATCACCAGCTTCTATTGGTTCCTCAGCTTCTGCTGATTCTTCAATAATAATTTCTGTTTCCTCTCAAAATTCAGGGGAATTAAATACAAGTTCTTTTTCCTCGGCAAGGGAATAACACGCAAGTGCTCCGATCCCTACTAAGACACCAAGAACTAAGGTGGTAGTGATGGTTTTTTTCATGGGATACAATTTTTTTTAAATAAAATAGTACTGTAAGTATACTCAAAAAAAAATTCTCGTCAAAAAATCAGCAACTTTTTTAGGCACTTTGACTTGTGTTTTTATAAAATCCATATATATATGATTTTTAAAGCAAAACACCCCACAAAATCTTCCTACTACTAGCAAAAGAAAAAATTAGCAAAAGAAAAAACCTTGTAATTCGGCAACATATCCCTACATTTGAATAGAAATAGTCTTCTTCCTTTACTAAAGCATAACGAAATTGATGTCTGCCGTACCTACCCTCCACCGTGACGAATTTGAACTCCGCTATATGTCCTTTTTGTGAATGAGTAAAAAATTCAGACTCCATTGGGAGGAAGAAATGCTGATCAACTTGGTGAAAATTACTAATCAAGGACAGCTAGAAAAAAAACTGCAGGATACTTCTCCCGATGATTTGAAGGAGTTTACTCAGCAGACCTACTCCCCTTTTAAAAAGCAGTTTATTTCGGAGCATAAGGGAGAATTTCCTGGGAAAGATCCACGTTTTTCTCTTTCTGATTATGTAGAGCGTTTAGAGTATGAGTTGAAAGTGATCAAAGAGATGGGATTTAATTCATACTTTTTGATCGTATCAGATTATGTGCGTTGGGCAAAACTCAATCAAATTTCTGTAGGACCAGGAAGATGATCTGGAGCAGGAAGTGTTTTGGCATGGTTCGTAGAGATTACGGACGTGGATCCTCTGCCTTTTGATCTGCTTTTTGAAAGGTTTTTGAATCCTGCGAGAATTTCAATGCCCGATTTCGATATTGATTTTGAGGATACCTTGAGAGGGAAAGTGATTGAATACGTCACGGAAAAATATGGTGCAGATAAGGTGTGTTCTATTGGAACTTTTATGAAGATGGCAAGTAAGGCGGCATTTAAAGATGCTGCGAGAACGCTCGGATTGCCCTTTGAAAAGTCTAACTATGTATCAAACCTTTTGCCAGAAAAAATCTGACTTTTGGATATCATAAAAAGCACTCCTGAACATGAAAATGAAGAATTAAAAAATCTGTATGAAAGCGATGATAAGGTAAAAAATGCTATTGAATATGGAGATGCTTTAACGGGAAATATGAGACAACTGGGAGTACATGCCTGTGGAATTATTATTGCCCCAGAACAGGTCATTCAATATACCCCCACACAATACAATAAAGAAAATGATCATACGATTGTCTCTCAATATGATGGACCGACTTTGGAATATATCGGGCTACTCAAGATGGATTTCTTGGGACTTCGCAATCTTTCTATCATCAAGAACTGTATCAAAATTATTAAAGCAAGATCTGAAAAAGAGGGAACTTCCCTCCCAGAAATGTTTCAGCATTTTCTGGATACGATGAGTTTTGATCCACCATTGGATGATGCCTATACCTATGAAAAGGTATTTAAAGAAGGAGATACCACAGGAATCTTTCAGTTTGAGTCGGCGGGAATGAGAAGATTTTTGATTCAGTTGGAACCAACAAAAATTGATAATATTGTAGCTATGGCGGCTCTCTATCGCCCTGGACCGATGGAATTTATTCCTTCTTATATTGAAAGAAGACATGGAAGGGAAGAAATTGAGTATCTTTATACTGATTTGAGAGAAGAGCTAACAAAAAAATATGGTGTAGAAGTTGCAGAAGAGGAAAGAAGAAAGCTGATTGAGGATCTGGATCCTATTATGAAAGATACCTACGGGATTGCTGTCTATCAGGAACAGCTAATGTTTTTGGTACAGTCGATGGCAGGATTTTCTCTCGGAGAAGCCGACCTGCTCCGTCGTGGAATTGGGAAAAAGAAAAGAGAGATTATTGAAGAAATGAAGAAAAAATTTATTGAGAGAGGAGCTGAATTTAGAAATTATAAACCTGAAACCACTACTCAGATTTATGAAAAAATGATTGAGCCTGCAGCTCAGTACTCGTTTAATAAATCGCATGCGGTATGTTATGCGGTGATTGCCTACCAAACTGCTTATTTAAAGGCGTATCATCCACTGGAATTTTACGCAGCACTGATCAGATCCGTAGAGGAAGATACCGATACTCAGAGTTTTTATATTTCTGAGATTCAACAACATGGAATTGTGGTACTAGCACCCGATGTAAATGAATCTTTTAATCACGTAGCGGCCATTAATGATGTTGTGAGAATTTGATTTATGTCGATCAAGGGAGTAGGGTTTGAAACGGGAGAATTCATCCAACAAGAAAGGCAAAAGAATTGACGTTTCGATACACTGGAAAATTTTTGCAAAAGATGTGCTCCCGTACTGAATAAAAAATCACTGGAAGGATTGGTGAAAGCGGGAGCTTTGGACCAGTTTAAGGATCGTAAAATTCTGTGGGACAATGTAGAACTCATTATGGATCGGATCAAAACCTCAGCAAACGCTGATCAAGGACTCTTTGGTGGGATGGAAACGTTTATTAGCTTGAAGCAAACGAGTCCTTCGACCTTGATGGAAAGATTGATGATGGAGCAGGAAGTCTTTAAGGCCTTCATTTCTGGGAATCCGCTGGATGGGCTCTATAGATATATCAAGAAATTCAGCCTTTTATCACAAGTTATTGCCGAGAGTGAATATCCCCATTTTGAGATTATTGGCTACATCACCGAAACCAGAAGAGCTAAGAAAAAAGGATTTTTTGTAAAAATAGCCGATATTACCGCTGATTTCGAAGTATTTTTACCAGATACTTGTGGGCTACAACCATTTGATATACTTATTATCACGGGTGCCAAGAAGTGTCGAGAAAAGAAAGAAAATGGGAAAGTGATCGGAAAGAGTAGCAAAATAAACATTTATAAAATTATTAAGACTTCCCACGACACTCTCAAAACCTTAGCAGGAAGTTCTTATGACCCTGAGGAGACGGTAGTGAAAGTAAAAAAACTCAGATACTCAGCAGCGAAAAGCAATCCCCTCCCTGTGGAGACTCAGGCGAATGATGATGAACCTCTCCTCAATGAAAGCGAAGATATCGCTACAGATACTCAGATTTTGGAGCAGGAAATTGAAGCAGGAAATGGATTTGAGGATATAGAAACGGGAGATATTACCACAGAAGATTTGGAGGAAATGATTTCCAATGGAGAAGAGACCGAGATCGATGAGGAGGAAAAGAAAAGTGTGGACTGTGTCAGCAAAACTCTCACACAAGAGGCATCTTTTGAAGAGGAAGCTCCTGAAGGAGAAAAATCTGAAGGAGAAGAAGAAACCTCTCTCCTGGAACATGCTAAAGAGCTTCTCAATGAAATCGTTGATGTTAACCGCCCTATCACCATCGAAAGCTCTCAGCTTAAAACTATTGGAGAGGTACAGGAAGTGGTACAACTCATCAAGAATAATCCTGGAAACAAAACTGCGATTATCCTCGGGAAAGAAGTACAAATTTCGGAGTATGCAGTAGAGATTTTGAAAAAATATGTGGAACTATAGATACCACAAACATCCATGCAGAACGTACAGTACCAGAAGCATGAGAATAATCAGATTTTACTTTTACTATTTACAATTACTATGGTCACAGAAACTATAAGAAAACAGCTTGAAAATTCCCAACATATTGCCTTTTTTGGACATCAAAATATCGATGGAGATGCCCTTGGATCCATGTATGGATTGGGACTACAACTAGAAAAGCTTGGGAAAACCGTGTCTTACTTTACCCCAGATGAACCGAGTCCGCTTTTTACTTTTTTGGATATAGAAAAATTACAACATACGTTTGGGTATGAGAGCTATGATGTTCTCGTTTTTTTGGACTTTACGGAATATAGCAGAATCTCAAAATTTACTCAAGGAAAAGAAGCATATTTTGATCAGCAGAAAAAGATTATCATTGACCATCACCTGTTTGATCAGGAGTTGCCTAATGCTACCACCTATAGGGATGATACTGCTATCGCTACTTGTGAACTCGTTTATGAACTCACTACCCAACGATGGGAAACCTCTCAGCTTTTTGATCAGAGAATTGCCACGTTTCTCTATATGGGGATGATTAGTGATAGTGGGAACTTTCGCCATGATGAGAAACATCAGACCTTAAGACTGATGGAAGATGCTTTGGGGGCGATTAAGCATGGAGCAGACAAACAGGCTGTCATTAATAATCTTTTCCGCAATAAGAGTTATGAAGATCTACAGTTTATGCAGAAAATATTAGGAAGAATGCAGAGAGAAGGAGATATTTTTTATTCCCGATATGGACAGGCGGAATTGGCTGAATATGGATTGCACCGTGATAGTGCTGATTATGCCTTGTATTTGATGGTAGATGTGAAAGAGGCAGAGCTTATCTTACTCGGAAAAGAAACGGAAGAAGGTATCAGATTTAGTCTCAGAGGGAAAGGAAAATACAATTGTCGTCTCCTCGCTGGAAAATTTGGTGGCGGAGGACATTTCAATGCTTCTGGATGTACAATCCCTTTTTCTGGAGATTTGGAGAGTGATGTGAAAAAATTTGTAGCAGAGATAAAAAATTCAGATTTACTTAAGGTAAGTAAGTAGTATGATTGATATCATGCAATTCAAAACTTCTACCAAAATCTCTCTAAAATTCACGTTCTTTACGACTATTGTGTTGCTGATTTTTTCTTTTTTGATTTTTGCGTTATTTTTTCGAGCACGATATTCCAAACAAGAAGACAGACTTTTGATGAATGGAGAGTATACTCCACCGTATCTTTTGGAATTTGTGCATACTTCTCCTTTGGGGATAGTGAGAGAAGAAATGCAAATAGAAAAGAGAAACTTTCCTCATCAGCCTCAGGATGTTCTGCTCTTGGAAGATATTACGGGTCCTGAAAAAACACGTGATTCCATCTTTCAGGAGATTGCTGTGAATGATTTCTCCTTTGATAAGGGGTATTATACTTCCCAATTTCTTGGATATATCTCCAAAGGTCATGTTTCGATTTTTTATAAAGAAGGAGAATATTTTGTGTATAGAATAGAAAGAGATAAAGTAAAATTTCTAGATATCACGGAGTTTGTCTATGCACAAATGGAATTGGTTCAGCTTTTACTTTTTTGGGACTGTCTGTTTATCATATTAGTGTATCTGATTTCTCTCTATTTTGTGAAATCTTCTCTCAAAAATTTGAAAAAGCTGACACACTATGCACAGCACTTAGACCTTGACCATCTTTCTGTTCCTTTGAGGATTAGAGGACATCATCACGATGAAATTAAAGTGATTTCTGATGCATTTAATGCTTCTTTGGAGAGGATTCATACTCAAATCGTAGCACTCAAAGATTTCATCGCGAATGCCTCCCACGAGCTGAAAACGCCGTTGATGATGATTAGCACGGAGATTGATATTGCATTGAAGAAAAAGGACTACGAAGAGAGACTCGTGAATATCAAGGAGTACGTGAAAAGGCTTTCAGAATTATTGGATACGTTGTCGCTGATTACCCGTTTGGAAAGTGCTACTACCTTTGCAAAAGAAGAAGTCTTTGTCCTCACCTCAGTGGAAGAAGTGGTGAAACAGATTGAAAAAAAATATCCTAAAAAGCAGGTGAAAGTTGAGGTAAAAAAAGACCTCGTGGTACAGGCTCATTCGGGATTACTAGAAATCGTACTAAAAAATCTGATTGAAAATGCTTGTAAGTATACTGGCAATAATGCAGAGATTAGTGTGGTTTGAACGGCTACTTCGTTATCGGTAATTGATAAGGGAGTGGGGATTTCATCAGAATATTTGGGGAAGATTTTTGAGAGATTTTGGCAGTTGGAAAAGACGGAGCAGGAAGGACATAGTTTTGGATTGGGACTGTATTTGGTGAAAAAGATTGTGCAATTACATGGATGGAAAATTCACGTTGAAAGCGAGGTCGGGAAAGGGAGTAAGTTTGTGATTGAGTGGTAAGATAAGGTTATTCGGACTTTTCGCTAGTATCTGAGAAATAAGGTTTATAAGGACACCCGCCAGTAGCATTATTTCTGATATCTTGCATAGCAACACTATTCCACAATTCTCCAAGTGTAGTCTTTCTAATATTTCCTAATCTTTTACTCTCAGCAACACAAGGAAATACATTTCCTCTATTATTCACCAATACTCAAAAGATTTGAGTACATTTTGTCCCACAAAAATACGCTCTACTCTCTGTCTCACTTCTTTCAATTCAAAATTCTTTATCAATTTCTATCATCTGTTGTTCTAATTCAGCTTTTCGTTGGCCTGTCGTTGGTTGCAGGCGTTCTAAATAGGTATTTTTTTCTTCCTCGGTGAGATGAGGATTATCTATTATACTTTTTTTCTCTTGAAGTATTCCATATTGAGTTCTGCCTACGGGAAGATAATCAGCAACTTCTGGTATAATATTAAATTTTCTACATAGTCTATACATTTCAAGAATATCCCTGTCATAATTGATAGCGAGGATGTTTGCCATTAGGCGAGTTGGTGTTTCTTTATTAAATCATTTTTCTGTTAACAAATATAAAGCGGTAGCTATTTCCTTTGCATATCCTTCTCTCTGAACTAATACATCTTGAAACTTTTCATCAAATGTTCTCATTTTAATCACAACGGTCGCTCCATTATCATAAAGAAAATCTATTAAATCTGGATTTTCTACTAATGCCACTCCATTTGTAGCAACAAGAGGTAGTATTCATTTATGATATATGTAGGAAACAATTTCTTTGAAATGAGGGTCAATAATAGGCTCTCCCTCTCCTACTAAGTTAATTGTTTTAGTTCCAAGTGTTGCACATTCATCAATAATATGATAATATTCTTCCAATGATAAGGGTTCTCCTAGTATTTCTGATAGTTTTGATGTTGGTGCATTTTCAGGATTACTTTCTTTACCCTTTGTAAAACAGTCGATACAATTAATATTACAGTTTTTCCCGAGATATAGTGAAACATTCAGCATTTGAGGGTTTCCCTCTCTTTTTGCTGTTGCAATTTCTTCTGAGGTAAAATATCGTCCTTTTACGCTATTTTTTGGATTAATAACAGGATACTCTTTAATGGTTATTGGTGCATTCATCGTTTCATACAAAAAATATAAAATGAGTATTGACATACTATCATATGCAATGATAGAATATATAAAAGATAGGCTATTTTCAAGCCTAACTATAAAAAATCTGTCGTAAAAAGTATTTTACAACCAAATGTTATTACTTATAATAAGCTATAATTCAGTATTTATTTCTTTTACAAAGAGAAAAATTATTTCAGTTTTTTAGAGCTTTTTCGTAATTTCCAGATGAGATTAAACATATTTTTAAATCCATTATGCAACATTTTACTTGTGATAATGACTGCTGAAAGTTCCTCAGAATTATACATTACAATAGCTACTTTATCTTGTCCAAAAATTACTATCTCACCAGAAATATCAAAAATAGTATCATCAATCACAATAGATTCGTGTCTTTCTTTATTACTTCTTGCGTATTCGTGAGTGAGCGACTGTTTGGGAATGATTACCTTAACTTTGGTGGGATATTGCAACATTCGTGGTACAAATTCATCCGTCATATATTTCTGAAATTTCGGGTCAATATCCGTAGTCCCTAAGAATGAGTAGAAAAACTTTCCTGTACTTTCCATTGAAAGAATAATCTGCCTATACACATACTTTATCCCCTCTAATCCCTCATAAAATTCCACTTTCGGCTTATGGTCAAATTTCCCACTTATCGCCAACAATTCTGGCAACTTTTCCTTGAATGATTCAAACTTCGCTTCCCAGTTTTGAAACAGCTTATCGGGTGATAACACACTATAAAAAGCTGACCTATTCTTCACGAAGGTCTGAGCTACTCCCTTAGCAACCAAATTTTTAAGGATATAATGGGTATTCACTCTCTGTTCTTTTACATTCCTTGCAATGCTACTTACAGGAGCTTGTCCGAGTTCAAGGCAAGCGAGATAAATTTTCGCTTCTTTCTCTGAGAAGCCAAATTGTTCGAGGAGGGTGGTAAGTTCCATTATTTCATGTAGGTAAGTAAATCTCCGATCCTTTTGTAGTGAAACCTCCTATTTTTGCAATGATTTTTCATCAATATCTGAGAAATAAGGTTTATAAGGTTCTTCTATCTATCAAATTTCCCTTCATTCATTTTCTCAACCGTAGTTCATTTTTCTTGGGCTTTCTTTTGATATTCTGGCGTATTCGGAATAATATATTGTGTAGAATCTGGCGTTAATGCACATATTTTCATATACCATTCGGCAACTAATGCTCTAAATGCTTCATCTGGGTGAGTAAGTTTAGAGGGTAATGCTGTATAATCTAATGCCTGAAAATAGTCTGGATTCTCAATGAAAAGATGTACCAACTCCTTATTTTCCTCCTTATATCGTCCTTTGGCTCAGGGGATGATATGCTTTGCTACATGGGGTCTGGGTGTAGCTCCATACAAAGTAAACATATCTTTACAAAAATTATAGGCAGATTCCAAAGATTCGTTAGTTTCTCATGGGTGTCAGAATACCATAAGTGCTTCTGGTATAATTCAGAGTTCATAAGTATTTTTTATCGTTTCTATTGCCTTATCTTGCTCTCATTCAGCATTTTCCTTCTGGTAATTCTGAAACTTTCCAATACTTTTCCAAACTTCTGCTGTCGCTCCATCTACACCATATCCTATTGAAGAAAGTCAGAGTTCTTTTGCTCTTTCCAAGAGTTCTTTTTTAGTATCATATACCTTCAAAAAAGATTCTATACCACATAGTCCCCTAAAACTGAACTTTATACTTGGTAATTGTTGCTCTACATTTCCCATTACCTCTACAAACTTTTCAAATATTTCAGGGGTTTGCAAAATATCTAAATTTGAAAGATAAAAGGATAAGGTAGATATTCAGAATTTTTCTGCCTTTTCTCCGAGAAATACTAATTCTTTTTCCAATAAAGATAAATCCCTATACCTTTCCTTTGTATTTTTACAAGCTTGGCAAAACTGACAATTATATTTACACCCCTGAGAAAGATAGATACTAAACTCTTTCGTGAGGTAGTGTTTCATCTGCTCATCGGAAATATGACTATAAGCCACTGTCATATCTACCTCTTCCATAGGAGGAAGGGAATTTTCAGGTAAAGCCAAAAGAGTTTCTAAAATCTGACTTTTATTCCCATTAAAAATATTTTCCCTATTTTTCCTGAAAACTTTATCAAATTCCTCATCGGTAAGACTTGATACAATCTGTCCTCATAAAATTACGGGGACATCATTTGGAATTTGTTGTATTTTTTCCAAAACCACAGGAATATAAGGTGCACCAACAAGGTTCATACCGACAATTCCTTTTAATTCGTCATATGCGATATTTTGAAGATTTTCATCAAGATAGGTAATATCTAGGTTCTGTTGTCCAGACAATACCTTAGCCATTTCAATTCTAGCAGTGGCAGAAAGGAGAGGTGCAGAAAGATGAATATGCCCCATTCCTTCTTTTTCAGCATAAGAATGTTTTGGCTGAATCATTGTGAGTTGTGTTGGTGTCATAGTATTGTAGAATTAGAAATAAAGTATTGCTTATCATTGAGTTAAAATTTGAAGTAGATTTTCTTGAAACACTTTCTCCATATTTTTATATCGATTGTGCTCATACTCTGGCAATGAAATACCTTTTTCTTGAAGCTGTTGATTAAAGGTTTGAACAACTTCTTGTCGAGATTTCATAGCTTTTAATCCTTCTACCCAAGTTATATTTTTTCTTTGTTCTTCATCATATCTATGGTAATTAAGTATCATTTCTTTTGTTTTTCATTCTAAATGATTTTTAAAGTATAAATCAAAAGGTTCATTACCAATAGGTTGAATGTTAAATTCCACAGTATTATTCTCCCAGAATGTAAGAGATAAATTTGGACCAGTACCATAACGAGCCTGATATCTTGTATCACCTTCACCGAGAGCGTATCCCTTTAATAAATTATTACTGTTATACATTTTATATCCATCGCTTGTATAACCATACTCGTGAAAACTTGGTAAATTTTCTCATACATATTTTTCAATATCATTTAGAGTTTTTATCCTTTCTAGTAAAATTTTTCCTTTTTCTTCTATTTCTATTCATCAAACAATATGTTCTTGAAGAGGATTTGGTAATCCCATTATTTCTAGAACTTCTGTTTTAGTTTTAGTCTCTGCCTCTTCTACGAGAGAAGTTGGTTTTCCTCATTTTTTGGAAAGGAACTTATTAAAGAGTTTGTTCATTTTAATAATAGATTAGAGAATAAATGCTGTTATGATTTCGTCGACCTCATCATAACAAAAATAGTATATAGAAAATGTCAATATATTCAAGACAAATGTAGAAAAATATGTAGAAGAAAATTTTCTACACTAAAAATTAGTAGGTATAAATTATTATTTTGAATGTAGAAGAAAAATTACAACAAGCAAAAAAATACTAGAAAATCAATAAAAATCAGCTTTATTTTTTCTTATACATCTTCCAAATCATATCAAAAGCACTTTTCAATCCTTTGTATAATGTCCTACTGGTAATAACGAGGGAAGAAAGCTCTTCTGTGGTATACATCGCAATTAAAATTCTATCTTGCCCATACAGTACGATTTCATCTGCAATATCAAATAAGGTATCATCTACGATAATGTGTTCCCATTGCTGTTTATTGTAGTCAGAATACGAACCATTAGAAGACTTTTTAGAAATAATTGCTTTTGCTGGTTTTTTATATTTCTGCCTTCGTGGTACAAACTCATTCATCAGATATTTCTGAAATCTAGGGTCTACATCTGCCGTTCAGAGAAAAATCATAAAATAGTCGTGTTCTGGCATTGTTTCCGCTTCCATTACCATATGTTCATAGGAATATTTCAACCCTTCCAATCCATCGTAAAATTGCACCTTGGGTTTATGCGTATCAAATTTTTCTGTAAGAGCCAAAAATTCTGGTAATTTCTCTTTGAATTTTTCACATCTCGTTTCCCAATTTTGCAAAAGCTTTTCGGGAGGAATAACGCTATAAAAGGTTGACCTATTCTTTACAAAAGTCTGAGCTACTCCTCTGGCAACGAGATTTTTCAGAATAGAATATGTCGTCACCCTCTGTTCCTGCACATTCCTCGCAATGCTACTTACGGGTGCTTGCCCAAGTTCAAGGCAAGAAAGATAGACTTTTGCTTCTTTCTCTGAGAAGCCGAATTGTTCAAGTAAGGGGATAAGTTCCATAATACAACAAAATGAATAAAAGATTACCTTACCATAAAGGAATGAAGACAAAAATCAAAAGAAAATTGTGTGTTTCTGGGAGAAAAAAATCTTTTCTACGCCTCTTCGTAATAGTACGAATAATCAATTCCTTTCATAAACATTGCACGAGAATCAATTTCATCGGTCAAAGCATTTTTTATCAGCCTTTTGATTTCCCTGCCATCAGCACTACTGATAATCATCGCATTGAGGTAATCGTTCTTGTTGATTTGACTCCAATCTACACATTTTTTTAGCCTCTTTTTGAGCATCAAATCGAGCCAAATTCTGGTGCTTCTCCCATTTCCTTCCATAAAAGGATGAGCAATATTCATCTCAATGTATTTGTCTACGATTTCATCGAAGGTAGTTTCTGGCATGTTTTCAATGTGTTCCAACGTCTGGTCTAAAAACTGTGCGGTCGCGAACCTAAATCCCCCTTTGGAAATATTATGCGTTCTGATTTTCCCAGCAAAATCATAGAGTCCACCGAAAAGATACGCATGAATTTGTTGGAGTCCTTGGGTGGTTCCAACGGACACATCATTGATTAAATTGCTTTCAAACAGAGTATAGGCTTTTTTCTTGCTCTGTCCATCAATCGTAGTATCACTATACAGAAACCAGTTTAAAAAATCTATGGATTTATTATTGGGAAACTGTTGAGCAAGTTGGACTACGGCATCACTACCGATGACATCACTTAAATACTTCTTCCCATCAGAAGCCATTATTTTCAGTTGGGTAGTAGCACTAACCACCTCATTTTTTTCTTCTTTCAGTTTAGCTTTCAGATATTTCCAGTAATTTCTAATTTTGTCATACTCATCGAGTTCCTGCAAAATTCCTACAATATCGAGCACAGAAAACCACCATTTGGAATTGGTTTTATCCCAAATAGCTCTGACTTCTTTATCATTGTAAAAACGGATTGATAGCTTGGTTGCTGGAGTCATAGTTTGATGATAGGGAAATGTCGTTTGATTGCAAGATGAGGGGGAAAAAAGTTAAAAGGAATTTTGTAGCAGAAAATTTGCTTTTTTTGGCAATTGTGAGTATACTATATCTGAAGATTTTATTTTTCAAACCTTCATAATGAAAAACAAACCTCAAATGCCGACTTCTAAACTAATTTTTTTCGTTTTATTGCTGGTAGTACTAGGAGGAGCAGCGTGGTATGCCTACCTCTGGACCAATACCACCGTGACCAAGAGATTGATCGCAATAGATCAGAAACAATCAGCAGAAATCCAAAAAGAAATCGATGCCTTTTCAGACATTCCTGGATTTGATAAACTCAAACTCGTAGAACAAATGGAAAATAGTCAGAACCAAATGCCTCGATCAGAGCATATTCAAGCAGTACTAGATATTCTCAGAGAAATCCGCGATGTAGACAATGGAGGGACACAAAATATTGTACTCTCAGACTTTAAAATCTCTTTGGAAGAGATCAGTTTACACGGATATGTATCAAATCTCCGCATGCTCTATTACGCTCCAGACACCAGTAAACAGACCGCATTGATTGAAAGATTCAAAAAACTGGATTTCTTGGAGGAGATTTCTATCAAGACCTATAATAAATCTTCAGATAACTTAGGATATGACTTTGTTTTAACCGCTAAAGTAATCAACAATGACACAAAATAACGACATCATTTCTAGGATCACCCAAACCAGTGCCCCTAGCACCCCAAAAGAAGAAGCAATCGTTTCTGAGACCAGAGTAGTCACAGCGAAATACAAGGTATTTTCTGCAATTTTACTGGTAGTGGGAGTGTGTATTTTCATGAGTCGAGGACCAGATATCAAAAGCAAATATGATGCTACCAATACCGTCTACGACTCCACAAAACAGGAAGTAGCAAATAAAAAAATTAAAAAAGCTGGCTACGAACAAGATAAAAAGAATCTCGAGAAAATCGAAGCAAACCAAACAACTATAGAAACCTGTTTAAACTTGGAAGATACAACCGCCTGCACCTCGTTGCCAGATGAATGGAATGTAGAATACAAAGGGAAAATAATCAAAGATTTTTCGATTCCCCTCTCTTACCTCCAGCTTCATTCTCTCTTTACTGAGAAGATGCCCGTAGATGAACAAAAAGTTCTCAGAAATCTGAATGAATACCTCATCAGAGACGGAGTAGCACAAGGGATCCCTGTGAAAAATGGAGACATCAAAAGTATCAATATCAGTGATCCAACCCCTGTGGAAGGAAGTGCTGTACTCTTTGAGGTACCATTAAGCTTGAGTATCGAATTTGATAGAGTAGAAGATCTGATTTCTTTTGTACATAATGTAGAAAAAAAGCTGATCAGTGTCCCTAATGACCGTATCCTCTACAAAATTCAAGAAGTCGGATATGATATTATCTCTTCTGACAAAGCCCAAACCACAGCAATCTCCATGATCGCCTACTACTATCATGATCCCAGATTTGAAGAAGTAGAGATCCCCGAGAATCTCCCTACCACCACAGGAACTACTCTCACAGGAAATATTCAATAATCTCACCTTTTATCTCTTTGCCTTATTTCAATGGCATTCAACCGAAAACAATTCTTCTCTTTCGATATTGGATTTATCGACAATTCGATCAAATCTGTCTTAAAATCTCAGGATAAGGCAAATTTTTCAGGGAAAGAGAAAATTTTGTTTTACAAGGAGCTGGTTTATATGATGAAGGGTGGAGTATCTTTGATGGGGGCAATGGATATTATTTTACACAGTGCAGAAAATTTCGCTATCAAAACCGTAGCCACAGAGATCAGTATCTACTTAAATAAAGGTAAAGAACTCTCTTATGCCATCAGTAGACTCCCAGAATATTTTGATGAAGGAGATGCTGCAATTATCAAAACAGGAGAAGCCACAGGAAATTTGCCAACTGTTTTACAGTCACTGGCGGATGAATATGCTTACCTCAGTGAAATCAAACAGAAATATATCGGAGCAATGATTTATCCTGTGGCATTGATCGTAATTTCTATTGTTGCAGTAATTTACCTTTTCTGATTCGTATTACCCGATATTTTCGATCTCCTCGCAAGTAATGTCCAGGAAGTGCCATTTATCACAGGACTCCTCAAAAGCATTACCGATTTCTTCGTACATAACTGGATGAATATAGTGATCATCCTAGTAGTAGCCATCGTAGTTATTGGGGTATATTTCAGCACCGAAACAGGGAAAAAGAATATGTATACCCTCATTTTGAATCTCCCTATCATAGGACCAATGACCAGATCATATTATCTGATTAAATGGGCGAGATATATGAGATTGATGATCAGCTCAGGAATGGACTATGTAGAAACTTTCCGTCTCCTCCGTGATGTACTAAAAATTCCCCTCTACCAAACTATGATTGAGCATGTACTTGCTGATATTTCACTCGGAAAATCACTCTATGAACCGATCAGAGAACATCCAGAAATTATCCCTTCCAATGTTTCAGTACTCATTAAAGTAGGAGAAGAGACAGCAAATCTGGATAATTCCATGACTAATATTATTGAACTCTATCAAGAGGAACTCGACAACTCCATCAAAAACTTCTCCAAAGCTATTGAACCACTGATTTTAGTGGTAGTAGGAGGATTAGTAATGCTGATCGCACTCGGAGTCTTCGGATTGATCTTCGCAGTAATGGACAGTGCTGGAATGTAATCCACAATCTTCTGAAATCTTTTGCAATCTTCTGAAATTCTTTTTAATCCTCTGTAATCCTATAAACAATGAAAGCCTTTACACTAATGGAAATGATGATCGTACTCATCATTATGGGAGTGATCACAATGATGACGATGGGCATCACGGGAGAGCAATTACATAAATTGCAACAAAAAACAGTCAAAGAGGCCATGCTCGCAGAGTATCAAACCCATTATACCAAAAATCTGACCTCTTCGAGGTATGCAGGTACAGGATACGCACAAATGATTACCACTTTCGAAAAATGAACAAATCAGATTTCTTTCGAATATGATAGCTACCATACAGAAACCTTTAGTGACAGCTTTAAAATCCAGAATATCTATACCAAACCAGAGGAAGCAATGCCAGACAACCTAGGAGGAGTAAATGAGATCAAAGTAAAATTCACTCCTTACAAAGGAAATTGTGAAATCCTGAATAACAACCAACCAATATCCAAAATCGTTTTCGTAGCCAAAATCAAAGAAATGAAAGAATACTGTTTCTCCATCTCTCAACAAATGTGTAGAATGGTAGAAGTACCCTGCGAAGCTAAATGGACATATGAAGAATAAAGTATTACATCACATTCCTCTCCTAAAATCCCCTACACGTAAAAGCTCTACCAAAACAGTAGAGTTTTTTTATATCAATTCCACCAAGGATTACCCCAAAGAGAATTCAGAACTCCCAATACAATCCAGTAAATAATATGAAAGTCCAGCTATTCTAGAAAAGTGCATTAATATGTTCCTTCAAATACTTTTTATCCTCCTCACTCAGACTTACATTTTCTAACGCTCTGACCAAAGAAAAACACGACATCGAGAAATAACGACTCACCTGAATCAAATTTGCCAAATCCACATCATCTCCCTCCTTATGCTTAAACATCATAAGATACTTTTTGTCATTCTTTTTGATCTTATCCAAGAGCCCATGAAGCAAGGCAAACGCCTGCTTATCATCAATATGAGCCAACAAATGAAGTACAGACGTATAGAATTCCAAGACCATTTTTCTCAGCGTATTGTAATCCTTTTGAAGATCCTCACTCGTACTTCGCTGTCGGTCTTCCACACGATCCCACACATCTTTCAAGTACTTAGAGGAATCTCCAATATCAATCACCACCTGATAGAGCGAAGTCAGCTGATCGGCATCTTCAGCTTTTGTCACTTCTACTTGGTTCATTTTCACCAAAAAATTCAAAAGCTGTTCTTGAATACCTTTAGTTTCTTGATATTCCTTTTTGAGATAATTCTTTCCTAAATTCACTTCACGCTTGAAAAGTTTCTCCATATCTGCTTGCCCCTGAGAAATATCCGTCAAATAAAAGTCCCAAATATTCAGATTATAACTAATAATCTTCTTAAAATAGACTAATAAATCCTGTTTAATCGCCAATAATACCAATTCTGGATCCACAGACTCTGTAGGGATTTTTTGGATTGCCAAGGTAAGTTCTGCTTCATCTTCTTTGATCAGTTTTTGGATGAGTCTCGTAAAGAAATCAATAAACGGGAACACCAATATCGCTGTAAAAAGTCTCATCGCGATATAAAAAATTGACAATCCCATCACCACTCCCACCTTAGGGAAAATAGAAGTAGTAAAAAGCCAGAGAATAAACGGCATTCCAAACATCCCAATCAGAGCAGCAAGGGTATTAAATCCCACATGCCCAGCTGCCACCTGTTTTTTAATGGTCGGCTGATGCCCCAGAGAAGCCATCACAATCGTGATAGTAGCCCCAATATAGGATCACAAAATAATAGGGAAAGCTACCTCTGGGGTAATCAAACCCGAACTCGCAGAAGTCAGAGCCACAATAAAAACCGCACCTCAAGCTTGCACTAACAACGTCAAAGCCAATCCAATCAGGAAGAAAATCCACAAATTCATCGACATAAAGCTACTCAAATCTACCATATCTGTCACAAATACTAATCCATTTTTCATAAAGGAAAAAGAAAGAAAAGTCAGCCCCAACGCCACACAAGCCTTACTCACTCCAATGATTTTCTCATGAGAAGAGAAAAAAGTCAGCCCTACTGCCCCAAGGAATAAAAGAGGTAAAGTCAGCATTTTAATATCATAATTCAGTCCAATAGACCCCAAAAGTGCATCAGGGATAGTGGTACCGATACTAGATCCTAACATCACGGTAATCCCTCCCGTCAAAGATACGATTCCCGTCCCCACAAACGCCAACACCAGCACAGAAACCAGATTACTACTTTGTAAAATTAGGGTAGAAACCAGCCCTGTAAAGAAAGCGGGGATTTTCTTTGTAGTAAACTTTTTCAAAATTTGTTTAAATCCACCTTTAGAAAAAACTCCTACTGCACTCTCTAAATAGTTCGCCCCAAAAAGGAAAAGTCCTAGTCCTCAGAGAAATTCTAATATTCCAGCCCACATCATTGATAATAAGAGATAAAAGATACATCGTTTAAGTATAGTCAAATTCCCCTATTTTGCAAAAAGTAGATGAGAAAGCTGAGTACTATCTCTTGACTTTACTAGCAACTATCCATATATATATCAAAAAACAAATATACATCACTAATACAAATAAGTAAATTTTAAAAAATGAAACAAAAAAACAGAGAAGTCTGTATGATCGTAGCGATCGACCAGACAAATGGAATTGGAGCTAAGGGTGACCTTTTGTGTCACTTATCGAGTGATCTAAAAAGATTCAAAGAACTGACTACAGGTCACACCATCATCATGGGACGAAAAACCTTTGAGTCATTCCCCAAAGGAGCACTCCCCAACCGTAGAAATATTGTAATCACTCATCAAGAGGAAGCAAAATTCCTTAATGCAGAAACAGCAAATTCCTTGGAAGAAGCATTGGAATTATGCCCTGAAGGAAAAATCTTTTTTATCGGAGGTGCGAGTATTTACAGAAAAGTATTGAAATATACGGATACCGTATATCTGACAGAAATTTGTCACACCTTTGAGGAAGCGGATAGCTTCTTCCCCGAAGTAGAATGGCACAAAGAGTGGGACCTAGAAACAATGGATAAATTCCCCGCTGATGAAAAGAACGACTATCCGACTATCTTCCGCATATACAAGAAAAAAGCTGAAGAAGCCATTACTCGTAAAGAAGCCACCAAACTAGGATGGACTCCTCAATGGGGATTTTGGATGGAATTGAAGCATGGACTCATGGGATGTTTTCCACTCATTAGTACAACGGAAAAAAATTCTCGTGGGTATTATAAACTCATTATCTGTGCAAAAAGAGAGGATCTAAAAAAGTTTTGGGAAGCTTTTCCTCCATGCGAAGTAAAAGTACGCCACGAATTATTCTTGGTAAATCCAGAAAGAACACAGTGCGTATCGGCTGAAAATGATGAAGGAGTTTCCAATGAGTTTATCTATATTGATGCCCTCACGGGCACAGAAGAGCTGACAGACATCGCAAGATATGCTGGAGGACTACTCAGCTTCAAGGATCAATCTACAGCAACATTTCCAGAAAATGAGGCATAATGTTACTTTTGTGTGGCTAAAACAAGGAGATTTAGTAGTATATAACTACTTTATCTCCTATTTTTTTATAAGATGAGTAAAAAAGTATGCAAAAAGTGTAAATCTAAAA
>JAISKI010000059.1 GCA_031261265.1 Candidatus Peribacteria bacterium | reverse complement strand
AGAAAAAACTCTGACTGATTGACCGTACAAGAGCAGGAATGCAGAGCTATGTGGAGAAGATGTTTGGAGAAAATCAGTATGCTGGACTGCTACTCGGTCTGCTGATTGGGGATAAATCGCTGATACCGAGTGAAGCGTACGAAACTTTTACGAATAGTGGACTCGTGCATATTATCGCGGTCAGTGGGGGGAATATCGCAATGGTCGTGATTCTGCTTTCTTTCCTCTTAAAATGGGTACCTCTGTATGTCAGGAACGGGCTGATTTTGCTGATGATTATTTTTTATGCGATGATTTGTGGGGGCGATAGTAGTGTGGTGAGAGCTGCGATAATGGGTTGTCTTACACTGATTGCACTCTTTCGGGGGCGTGAGGTGTCGATTCGGAGGTCGATGAAGTACGCGTTTGTGGGGATTCTGCTTTTTAGCCCGTTTAGTCTGGTGTATGATGTGGGGTTGTTGTTGAGTTTCAGTGCGATTGTGGGAATTGTGTTGTTTCAGAAATTGACGGAAGTACCCCCTTTATGAAAGGGGGGAAGGGGGGATTCGAAACAACAAACAAATGAAAGCAAAAAGACCCCCCCTTTATCCCCCCTTCTAAGGGGGGTATGGAAAGAGTATTTAACGCCTACCATTTGAGCGAGTTTGGGGACTGCTCCGATTTTGATGTTTTTTATGAATGGGGTGAATTTGGTGGGAATTTTGCTGAATGTGATAATCGTGCCATTGATTCCTGTCGTGACAATTTATGGCTTCGCGTGTATGCTGTTGTACGCGATTGTGTCGCGAAGTGGTTGGGTGCGAGTGGAAGTACTGATGATGAAAGTGATTTATGGATTATCGGAATGGGGTGCAAAGTATGCGATTTTTGTACAAGCGAAAAATTTGGTAGCGAAGTATGTGTTGGTGGTGCTGTTTGTGGGATTGGGGATTTGGGGGTATAGGAGAGCGATGAAAAACGGGGAGAAGAAATAGTTTTTACTCTGATTTCAGATTTTGAAGAACAGGTTTTTTACCTTCAGAACTTAAGATTTTATAGAGAATAAGCAATTCCACACAGGAAATTAAAAGGGAACTTCCCCCTGCACTAACAAAAGGAAGCGTCACCCCCGTATTAGGGATAATTTGGATATTCACTCCGATATTTACAAAGGTCTGTACGATCAGGATGGAAATAATTCCGACTCCGATCATTTTCGTCTGGGGGTCACGAATACGCTGTAAATGTTTGAGAAAATAAAAGAACATCCAACAATAGAGAAAAATCAGAACCAGATTTCCCATAAACCCAATTTCCTCTGAATAAGCTGAAAAAATGAAGTCACTCTGAGCTTCTGGAATATATCAGAATTTTTGCAAGCCTTTTCCATAGCCTTTTCCGAGAACTCCCCCGCCTCCGATAGCCATCAATGCTTGCTCGGGTTGTCGTCAGGTTTTTTCTTTTTGGGCAGCTCTGGCTTCTTGATTCATTTCAAAGAAATAGGAAAATCTGTCTTTAATATAACTAAGATTAGGATTGATGATATAGAGAGAAAATGCTGCAAAAACCCCTGTTCAAATTCCAATTGCTAAGATGGCCAGGGTTTTTTTGATACTGAGTCCTGCGTATCGCACCATAATCAAAGCGGTAATTCCCAAAATGAGAATCGTACCAAAGTCTGGAATAAAAAGAAATATTGCGTAAAGTAAGGCATTAATCACGATGAAATTGAGGAGAAACTGGGTGCTCTTCATGATCTCTTTTTTTCTGAGCAATCGAGAGGAGAGAAAAAGGACATAAGCAAGTTTGAAAATTTCGGAAGGCTGAATACTTGGCAGACCTGGGAGATTAATTCGGCCTTTTGCGATCGTTCCGTAGCTATCTCCTAAGCCCGTAAATACTAAGCACTGAAAAATAAATGCTCCTACGAGGGCAACTATTGCAAATTTATGGCTTTTGATAATTTTGAGGGGAAATTTCCAGACCAAAACCATTGCTACCACGATATAGACTAAGGCTTTGAGCTGTTGGTAAAAGAAATAATAGTTGGTTGGATCGGTGAAATTCACGGATTTCAAGGTCATAGAAAAAGATTCGTAAATACTTACGCTATATACTGCGAGTAGTCCTCGGATAATAAGTAGAACTCCATTGATAAGTAATTGCATGCTTTTATGTATACTTTTCTGCTCGACAGTTGCAACACTTCCTTATAAATGCACTTCTGCACTCCTTTTTACTCTATTCATAATGGAGTAGCCGATACCGATTTCAGGAAGCTTTTCTACGTAAAGAAGGTCTACTCCCTCTTTATCAAAATAATGATAAAAATCAAAAAGTGCATGAGCACAAGTAGCCAGATTTTTGTGAGTCCCTCGAATTTTGATCAGAGTAGTATCTCGAAGGGGAGCTAATTCCTTTCGGTATTTTTTATTAAATTCTCTGGTGATTAACATTCAGATTTTTTTTTCTGGTGGGAAAACCATGTCAGCTGGGGAATCCATGAGATGTACCGTCCCTGAAATGCTGTAGTGTTTATATCTCATCCCTGGAGAGAGTTCAGGATTATCCGTGGTATAGGACACAGGGATTTGATGACGGAAAATGGTCTCCAAATCTTCCTTGGTGACAAATCCTGGACGAAGAATAAGTATTTTTGAGGGCTCAACGCGAACAACAGTAGATTCAATTCCTGCCTCACTTTCTCCTCCATCGATGATCATGGGAACCTTATCTCCGAGATTATCATAGACCATCTGAGCATTCGTAGGACTCGCTTTTCCAGAGATATTCGCACTCGGAGCGGCAATTGGCAGATTAACGGTAGTGAGCATCTTTTGTGCAATTTCATTGCTTGGAAGCCTGATGCCTACGAGAGGAACCTTGCAGACAATGGGGGAAATATTCTCTTTTTTCGGTAAGAGCAAGGTAATTGGACCAGGCATAAGCTGGTCGATGATCGTCTGTTGAATTTCATTTTCGATAAAAGCGTAGTCAGGAATCTGATTTTTATTTCCCAAGTGGACAATGAGAGGGTTATCGTTGGGTCTCCCTTTTAGCTGAAAAATCCTCTCTGCAGCAGTATCGGAGAGAGCGTTTGCTCCCAGTCAGTAAATCGTTTCTGTCGGGAAAGCGACTAGCTCATTATTTGAGAAAAGTTCTTTGGCTTTAAGATAAGTGGTTGGGGTAGGTGAATAGATATTGGACATAGGGCTATTTATATACATTTGCTCTCCTTTTTTCAATCAGATTTTTTCAGATTTTTTTCTATCTACGGTATCGATTATGTTTCTCTCCTAAGTAATCAATTCCAAATCCAAAACCTGCTCCTATAATTCCTCCAATCAAAGCAAAAAGAAAGATCATTCCCCACCTAAACCTCTCCACATTTACTCCCTGTTTAAAATTAGCTTTATACATCTCTTTGGTAATAGAGAGAATTTCTTTTCCTAAGGCTTTAGCTTCTTTTTCGGAAGTAGCGTGATGTACATATCCTTTATTGATAAATTCTTGGATTTTTTTATTGAGAAGAGGAACTTTATCCTGAGTAAGCTGGATAGCATTTAACATTTCATTGATACTTTTTTCCACATCTCTTCCCAAGGTATAGGTAGTTTCCGCTATTTGAAATTCTTTCGGTCCACTATCAAAATGACTTCTTGTTTTATAACGGGCACTTTTTGCAGTATTTTTTGCTACTTTCCACTGATCAGAACTGGTGTGAAGTTTTGGATATTGAGATTGAACGTGATTTGTGACATTCCTTATCGTAGAACCTGTATATCGTGTATTTGCTATTTCCAGAAGTGCTTGAGTATCTAATCTTTCAGATGCTTTCATATTTCTGCTTTTTTCTGCAGCATACTCTCCGTCAGCATTGGTTTGGGAAGTAGTTTTGAGAGATTCTGTGAGACGAAGTATTGGGATTTCTTGAAATAAGGTCGTTAATTGTTGGGATCAGCGTTCTCCCTCTTTTTTATCGTAGGTATATTTATGGGTGGTATCGTCATATACTTCTTCAGTATAGGTTTCTGTATGAGATTTTCCGTCAGCATCGGTGACGGTTCTGGTCCTCACTTCCGTGTGATAATTATCGGTATGATGCTCGTCCCAACTCTTTCCCATAGAAGTATTGGCTCCGGAAAGCTGTTTGCTTGCTTGATAATAAGGAAGGAGAGTCGCTTTAGTAGCGGGAATATAGCCTGGAACCCTATCTAGGAGATCTTGAAGAGTATATTCATAGATGTGTTTTAAATCATAGGCATCATAGATATTTCTAGCATAAATTTCTGTATCTTTTCCAGGGATGAAGGGACGCTGTGCATCATTGTAGGCTTCAAAGATTTTCATACACAGATCATTGAGCATCATACTATAGTTTGCTATAGGTCAGATTTCTTTCCCTTCTCTAATAGCATCTCTTTGAATTTGTCCAATCTCAGAAAATGCGAGAGGAATTTTCTCTGAGCGTCTGAGTTCATTATTTGTGGAAGTATAGGCTCAAATCCCAAGTCAGAAAACTGCGAAAAGAGCTACTTCAATTGTAGTATTATCAAAAAGATATTTTACTGCATCTTTAATATCCTGTGCTTTTTCGGTAATTTTCTCCGTTAATTGTCCCATGTAGAAAAAATATGATGTAAAACCTACTACCCAATTATAGCAAAATGAGGAAAATTTGTCAATTTTTCGAGGATTTTTTTACGGATAAAAACCTCTTTTTTTCTACCAAAACCGAAAGTGATCTTTTTTCTCTGGTGTCTTACATACTGAAGTAAGAGAATTTTCCTTATCACAACTTAAATCCACTTGCACTTCTGGGAAAGAGATCTGCTCTTTAGCGACAGATCTAGCAAGTAGGACAGCAAAATCAGCTAGGGTAGAAGGAGTATTTACAACGATAGTATCGATTACTCCCAGATTGTAGAGCGTATTCATATGCAACTGGTAATATTCTGCGGTATCAGGATTTTCATAGAGTTCTCTCCACATTAGGCGAGAAAAAGCTGTAGCCAACTGTTCGCTAGGAATCGTCATGGAAGGCATAAATTCTGGGATCGGAGTATGATTGGAATTGATTCCCATAATATTAAGTTCACAAGCTAACCTCGCAATATTGATGTCGTACTCTGTCGAATCTGTCATATCCGCGAAGCTACAGTCTTTTTTGGTATCACGATCATATCCTTTAGTGAGAGCTATTTTTACGAAAAGTTCTGCAGCTGCTATTCTCGTCAGAGGCTGAGAAAGTTTTGTTTTATCCTCAGCTGTCAGAAGTCCTTTTTCTACTAGAAGAGCAAAAGCTGTATCAAGCTCTGCAGGATCAGAATTGACTAAGGAAAGAGGAACCGCAAAACTAGGATTAGAAGAAGCTGATTTTGAAGGAGAATTGGTTGAAGTGGATGAAGAAGGATTTGACGAAGACGAGGAAGGGTTTGACGAAGGTGAAGAAGTTGGTACCTCATCGTCATAGAGTCCTTCATCAATAAAGTTTGGGGTACAAGAAGGCATGATTACTACCTGAGTAGAAGCCAGCTTTTCTTTTTCTGTATTGAGGAGAGAAAAATTGAGGACACATTCTTTTGTGGTCTCCTTTTCTACCATAAAAAGAAAATTATAAGTAGTCTCGGGCGTAAGGATAAGTGGAAGATTAGCGACAGGCTGTCCTTGGTAAGACATTCCCAACGCCGTTCCACAGTTGTCGACTGCAAGGGTCGCTTTCTGATCTTCTCCAGAAAATGCAGGAGTAGACAGAGAAAGTTCGATCGGAAGAGGTTGTGAATAGCTCTGCACCAAAGGAAGATTTGTCGCATGTAAGGTAAAGTCTCCTGCTAGAGCTACCGCTCCGAGCAGGAAAGACACTAATGTGGACAAGATTCCTAGAAGGTATTTCATCATGAGTATAAAGACAAAAGGTAAAATGCTGTCATAGATTTTTATATTTATTTTATATTTATTATTGACTTATATGTAATGATTTAGATAAGAAAATCAAGAGAAAATTTTCTCCCCTTCATTTTCTCCACAATTTCTATACTCTATTCATATATTTTTTGACGCTTAAAAATTAAGTCCACATAGATGCGAGCAAAAGTCGGAAGAGGGGTTTTTCTTTTACATGATCCTATCTTCCCTCAATCCTCTCAACTAATTCCTTAGCACTTAATTCCATCTTAGAGAAAGCAAAGAGCTTCTTTCCTAAGTCTTTGATAGATGCTCAGATATGGTAGACTTCATTATCAATAATCAAGAAGCGATCATGAGTATTCTTTGTGATTTTGATTTCAATCTCTGGATATTGTGCATTATGTTTATCCAAATCGAGCTGAAAAGTGGAAGAAACTTTTTCTGTATAGAGAGTCGCATTTACTCATTTTGAACGCTTGGAAAGGATTTTGAGGACGGTCTCATCCAGGTAATTATCGATCAATATCAGTTTTTTCTTTGCTGATTTAATGAGATTTGAGACAAAGATATAAGCATCAAATACTTGTCCATCATAAAAGATTCATTCTTTGATAGGAAGGGCTTTTTTTATAAATAATTCCAATTTTTGATCAGTTTCTACTGCATGTTTTTCAAGCCTTTCTATACGATTATGAATAGCATATCATTTCATTGCATATTCTTTAATCACGTTAATTGCCCACTGGCGAAATCTCGTACCAACTTGAGATTTTACTCTATATCCTACAGAAATAATTACATCTAAATTGTATAATTTTATAAAAGACTCTTGTGTTTTTCCAGGTATCGCTCCATGTTGAGTGGTATGTAAGAAATCCTTACCTACCACTTTTTCTTCTAATTCTCCTTCTTTGAAAATGTTTCTAACATGCATAGTAATGTTATTTCTAGATGTCTGAAACATTTTTGCCATTTGAGCCTGTGAAAGTCGCACCGTTTCATCAACAAAGACAACCTCTAATTCTAAAGAAGTCTCTGTCTGAAACATAATAATTTCTGAATGTTCTTCTGTCATTATGTGAATATTATCATATAAATATCTTTTTATATTTATATTTTTGACAAAATCAAGTATTTTTTTATTTCACAAAAACATACCCATGCACACCCGGATGACTTACTCTAGAAATAATCCTTCCTGCGAAGAGATACCTACTTCGAGTCTTTCCAAAATAAAAAAAAGTAAGGTTTCCTCTAGACAGCTCTCCAATGAGGGGGAGAATTTTTTCTGTCTCGTGCACTTGATTACTAGCTTTGCCTTTCGTACTGACATTTTCTTTTTAAGCGTATTGTAAATGATAAGTTTTCATAGGCTGATAGATGTATTCATAATTTACGATATCCCAAAAATCAAGTTGAAGATTTGGTTTTTTTGAAGACAATTCTTTATTTGCCTCCATAAGATCTTCTGCAACTTGTGGTACTGTTTCTATAATTTCAGGAAGATTATCAGCATCTACAGTTAACCCATAGAGATCAGGACTTTTCGCTAAATAATAATACCTTTCACCGTCCTCAATCATCTCCTTGATGACAATTCTAATGGTTTTCGTTGCCATGGTTCATAAGATTAAAAGATAAAAGTATCTTTCCTATTCCCATTATACTCATTCCCACTTCCAAAATCAAACAGAAAATTTTTCTTTGTTCTATCCTCTCTTTCGGAAGATGAGTCTTTCAAAAAAAGTTCATATTCTCTTGCATTTTAGAAATAAATGATTACTATAATTAACGAAGAAGTTTGAGTCGTTCGCGACAGCTCGGACTAGTTTGATCTGGAATCAAACTTTTTCTTTTATGAAAAATTATATCAATGATCACATGAAATTTCTATACCCTACCGTATTCCGAGCTGGAACTACAGATAAAAATTCAGCATAATCAGTTCCTACTTTATGACTCACCACTACTCTGATCCTATCTTTAATTTTGTTGTGTTCTATCACCCCTACAAATCCAAAATATTCAATAGAGTGAATTTTCTTCATATTTTGACCGTATTTTCTTATTACTAATTCTGTTTCTTTTACTCTATATTCCTGATAGAGATGTGATTTTTTGATGATTTCTTCCACGTGAAGAAAGCAGTTAAACCTTACAGATTGTTCTTCGTCTGATCTTCTATGCTTATCATCTTTATACGTGATATGAGAAAATCCTTCATTAGTGAATTTTACTTCCCTATTCAAAGCTGGACAGAAAAGCGGTTTTAAGTGTAGTTTATTGAACTTATTGACTGCTCTATCTCTACAAGCAATTACATCGTAAACCATAAATAAGATGATAAAAAATAAAGACATCTTCTTATATCCTTTTCTACAACAATTACAAGTAGATTGTCAAAAAAAGTAATCAAAAGAATCCTTTATTTTTTCTCCCTACCGTGTCCCACGCAAAGTTGCAGGGTTAGAAGAGAGGGAGGAGAACAAAGTACCTGTCCGATACGGAAGAGGGGTTAAGAAAAACCCATCCCCTTTTCAGAGGATGAGTCTTTCAAACGATACCTAGTGTGCAAATATCTTGACGGATTATTTCAACCATTCAAGAGATTTAATACCACTAACTTCATAATCAGAAGTAATAGTAATGGTATTAGCACTATTACCATAGTAGTACGTTACAGATGTAACCTTTGTATCCTGATCTGCCGCATTTCTGCTAACTGAGAAAGTATTAGTTTCGTTAGTAAACAAAGTAAGCGGTGTGATAGTACCTGTAAGATTATTTCCAGATACAGAAGCAATAGTTAATCCTTCAGATCCAACAGCTGTTGCAGATACTTCTAATAAACTAGAAGTTTTTGAAAGAATTGGATATGCCTTTACTACAAGAGCTTTCGCTTCTGAAGTAACTCCTACTGGTGTTCCAAGTTCTGCAGTAGTGATATTCAAACCACTAGCAGCCCAAGCAAAGTATCCACTAGCTGCATTAGCCAAATCAACATTAGCCAATGAGAGGTATACATCATATATTCCAGCATTTAATTCTTCATCAATAGCTTCTTCATCAAGGTAGAATTTATTGTCTCCACTTAAATCAAAGTCATCACTTGTGTAACTTCCATTTCTGGCTTTGATTGTTGCAGTAATGTCTCCTGAAACTGGAGTACCATTAACTAATGCTAATTCTGTAAGCGTAAGTTTTCCGTATTTTACCTCGAATGAGAATTGTGCCAAAGCTCCTCCATCTTCAAGCAAAATTTTATTCTTGTTTGTAGTAGTATTAGTAACCAAAGAAGCAGACTCAGAAAGTGTCAAAGTAGAAGATGTTCTCTCAGCAGTATCAACTTCATTGTTATTAGCATTGAGTCCATTTACTTTGATTTTAGCATTAATAGTACCAGTAGTCACTGCAGTTGCAGGAATTGGGCTATACATACTTACATATACTTCTACTGTCTTAGCTTTTCCACCTACTAAATCTCCCCATTGAGATCCAACACTTAATGCATTAGTAGCATTACTAGGAGTAACATTAACATCATATTCTTCATCTCCAATCACTACAGTGAATGTAGCTTTATAATTAGCGGCAGTTCCACCTGAAGTTAAGTTAATATTAGGAGTCAAAATTACATCTTGTAATGCAATAGTTTCATCTGTAGAAAGTGTTCCTTTATAGATTAAGTCACCCTTTCCTGTAGATGCTACTTTGTCAGCCGTAACTGTTTTAGCACTAGCACCATTACTAGAGAGAGAGAATTTACCTTTCTGTAATTTTAATACAGAAATATTGAGTTTTCCAACAGTTTCTCCTTTAGCATTAGTTGATTTTGTAGCAACATATTTAATAGTATCAAAGATTTGATTGTAGATGTATCCAGCTTTTCCTGATATTCCAGCTTCACTGGTAATATAGTAGTTTCCGCTGAGTGCATCGTTATCATCGTCTTCAATATCAGCTATCAATCTTACGTTAGCTTTTCCATCCACTTCAATAGCATCTTTTAAGTAGTACGTAGTACCAGTTGCAGTTGCAGTTGCTTTATATTCGTATTGATCTCCATCTACTTCAAGATAAAGAGTTTCAATAGGATTAGCAGCTCCAGAGAGACCAACTACATACAATGTAGATCCTTTCAATTCAATATCTTCAACAGAGGTAAGTGTTCCTTTTGCTAATACTACCTGGTCATATCCTGCTCCAGCAGATACTGTAGTAGGAAGAGCATCGTCAGCAGCAAATTTAATTTTTCCTCCTTTGAAAGTAAACTGAGCAAGAGTTAGAGCTGAACTAGTATTACTTACTCTGAATTTTGTTTGAGTTTCCTGTGCAGTAACATCAGTAGATAATGCATCTACATAGAGTTGCAATGTATCACCATCTCTATCCAAAGTTTCTACCTCAGCAGCGATTGTATAGAGAGCTGATTTTCCTCCCTCAATAACATCACCATCAAAGTAAAGAGTAATAACATCTTTTTCAATTTCTACATTAGATTGTACTTCTTTAGAATCTCTGTACACTTTAATTGCTCCTAAGTTTGCAATATCGAAGCTTCCAGATGCATTTAATGCAACCTTCAAGAGAGAAATATCTTTCTTTTCTCCTTTTGTGTTTTCAGTGGATTTAACTGTGAATTTTCCAATGATGTATTCGCTAGCACTTCCTACTTGGTAGTCTGTGTTTGCTGGAGTTACTGTAGCTTTGAAATCAGCTGAAGCTACCGCATAGTTTGTTAAGTGGTAGGTAGTAGTCAAAGCCTGACTAATAGAAAGGTTCTTAGCAGAAGAATTAACATCAGTGATCTTGAATGAAACCAAAGATCCTGCTTCTCCTGTAAGTTGTACTACGAGATCCAAAGTATCACTAGATTTTACAGTAAGTCCTCCTTTGATAGTGAGAGTTACTGTTCCTTTAGAATTTAATTCTTTCTCATTAGCAACTACTTTTCCATTCTTTTCGAGCCAGATAGTACCAACATCACTTGAACTTGTTAATCCAGCTTTTTCAAGAGTCACAGATTTTACTGTAATAGTTTCAGAAGTTTTGAATTTAAGACTGTTGAATACAACTACACCATCAGCAGGAGCGTAAACTTCATCCTTTGAGTAGTCAGAAACGGTAACATTTAAGTCCCCAGATTTAACAACAGTATTATCTTCGCTATCTTCTTTATCTTTACAGATATCTTGAGCTGCTTTACATTCTGCTGAGTCTTCATCTTCACATACTACTGCCAAGATCTCTTCACAATCCAACCCTTCATACTCATCATCTGCTCTCAT
>JAISKI010000015.1 GCA_031261265.1 Candidatus Peribacteria bacterium | reverse complement strand
TTCCATGTGTTTGCTTGATAACTACACAATAAGGATTATCACCTTTTTTTGAAGAGAAAAATATTAGTAGATAAAAAAAGAAACAGCCCCATAAGTTTAGGGCTGTTTTATTAATTTAGATTTTCTTACGATCAAGAATAAATTTCTTTTTCGATTTTCTTAAGGAGTTGTTCAATATCTCCCCATTTGTGGGTTTCGTCAAAATAGTATTTTTTGGCTACATCTGAATTTAGCCATTTTCCGTATTGTTCTTCATTACGGAAGTCATACCTTTTTTGATCAAGGCGTTCCAGTATTTGTTTCCGCCTTAAACCAGTGAGAAACTGACAAATTTTTAGGATTTGCTTTCCTTTCCAGTGATAAATTCCCATTTTTATTTTTTTGCGAGACTGGTTACCGCCCTGCCTTTTCAGGGTTATTTATTATTATTTTGTTTTGTGATTTTATTATACATATCTGTATATAAAAGTCAAGCCAAAATAAAATAATACGTAAATATTAATTCACCATTTTCAGCTGATTATTTACTTTTATACTCTCGATGAATTCGTAGAGAGCAATTTTATTCACCCCCTCGGAGCTCAAAATGTAGAGTTCAGGTTTATCTGCACTGCTTTCTGGGATGGCTACATCATACACTCTACCCGCTCCCAGATCAAATTTAAAGCTGAAAAGATATTTCATTTGATACGTTGGTCGATTATCCTGAGCGGTCTTTATTCCATTGGTATCATACACTGTAAATGTCTGATTATCTCTGTCAAAGAGGGAAATATATCTGGTCGCTGCAGAAGTCAGAATTTTTACGTTTGAGGAATAATTTTGGGTGACCGTATCTCCTCCTACAATTTTGATCTCACGATAAGAAAGAGAGGATCCTGCACTGTCAGATCTTCGGAAAAGATAAGGTTTTCCGCTACTTCGTCCCAAGAAAGATCCATCAATAGCAAAGCTAGAAAAATTCCCTAAATTGACTCCTGAATTAAGCAAGACTTCATAAGAACTTCCCGCTTGGTATTGAGTTTGAGATCCTTGGGTATTGCGGTATCTTGTCAGCAAAGACTGACCCAGATTTGAAGGATTCTGCTGAAAAACGTAGAGATTATTTTTACTAAAGGTCCCTACTCCACCAATTCCTGATCTGAAATCCCCATCAGTAGTAGTCACGGGTTCGATCCCATATTTAGTAATAGCATAAATTTCACCAGCAGTGGTATAACAATACAATCCGTTTTTCAATAGGGAAATCTCACAATTTTCCAAAGGTTTGCTCGTATTATACTCAATTAAGGTTCCTCTGCTTGCATCACTAACCGCATCAATCATGGCCCCTTTACTACCTCCGATCATAATACGTTGAGGGACTTGAAGAGAATGGAGATCCCCGAGTCTGGTAAGCTCTGCAGAATTTAACGTCAGAATTTTTGTATTTCTCCCATTGGTATTGTCATCAAATTGACTAAGATTTTTGATATAGACGATATTAAATCCTTTGTAATACTCAGACTGCAAAATAGTCCTAAGCTGTTCTACGTCTTCGAGCCACTTTCCTTTGGACTCTAGGAAGCTGAGTTTTTGAGTAATCTCAGAATACTTAATTGCTTTGGCACTGTCTCCAGCTTCCAGAGCCTGAAATTCCATCATTTCTTTCTGAATATCCTCAATGGTAATATCCACATAGGTTCCACTAGAAGTCTGAAATTTTTCCTCATTACTTTGCTCTTTAGTCCATTGGGAAGCCAAGGCATAAATCATAAAAATAATGAGCAACCCTAAAATCAAAGCCACCAAATAATATCTATTTCCCAGAAACTGTTTCTTGATCTTTTGTACCACATCAGATTCATGGATTTTATTCCCCAAATTCTCCAAATAAGCAGAAGTACTAGCAACTAAAGCTGAATTTCCTTTCTTCCTAGATTTTAGATTACGCAAGGAAGGACCTTTTGTCGTATAAGTGATAATAAATCCAATATTTTCTTTATTCATCCTTGTGGTCAGTAATTCTTCCAGAAATGCCATTCCGCTTTCTTCCTCTTCTTCACTTGCCAAGAGATGTTCCATTTCCTTCCTATCATGCTGGTCCATTACATCAGAAATTTTAGTCCCTATATAGAGAATCTGATCGTCTCTCTCCAATGCCCCTTCAATAAAGTCAGAAAACAGATCAATTTTTGCTCTCAAATCCACGCTATTCGCGAGTGTATACAAGACTTTGTGGTCTCTCATGATCATCAGCGTCACATCTCCAATCATTGAAGTCATCAGGGCTTCTTCGATCACGAGTTGGATTACCCCCTTGAGCTGAAATCTTTCCACATCGCGAACTTTCTCCGCAAACTGCTTGAGTTTAGTATTGAGCACCTGCAAAGATTCCTCAAAAAAAGACTTGATATCAGTAATATCGGGAGCTTCAGCGGTTTTAATCGCGGTAGTAAATTCTGCTACAAAATCTTCCAAAATATCTTTTTGAAATTGAAGGAATTTGTCTGTGCTACAGGACACATATACTTTAAAACTGATCTCATCTGCTAACGTATCTTGGAACGAAAAGACATGTTCTTCGTCCACATACTGAAGTTTGGTCTCTTGGAGTTGCATTGTTGACGCTCTGGATTAGACGATATAAAAAAATCTGCCCTTATTTTTTCGTTAGCATATATAAAGGAGAGAGTTTTGCAAGGAGAAATTCATTAAAAACTCTCTCACATTACCCAAGAGCAGATTTTTTTAGATGCTATTTTTTTGTCTCATAGGTATAAAAGTCAACTTGTTTCAGCATATCTTTTGCCCTCGCCATCTTCGTTTCGGACTCAGAATAGAGTGTATAAAGGAGTTCTCACTTCTTCACCTTATCTCCGACTTTCTTCTCTAAATAAATTCCTGCTTTATATTCTGCAGGTGCTCCGAGTGTCCTGACAATCATATTGAGATATTTCATATCGACCTGACTAATCGTTTCCTCTTTTTCTGCTTTTACCTCATAAACGATCTTTCCTAGTGCAATTTCATCAGCTTTGATAGCAGGATTTTCTCCCCTTTGAGCTTCAATGATTTGAGACATTTTCTTTCGGGCTGCTCCACTATTGAGCTGTTTTACCACCATTCTCTCAGCTTTTTGGATCGTTGGAGCGAGTCCGCAGAGTAGCACCAGCCTAGCAGCCAAGAAAATAGCCTTTTCTGCTAAATCATCCGACTGATCGGGATGGCTTTGGAGGATTCTCAATGCTTCTCTTGCTTGTAGACAGGCTCCAATCCCTCTGCCAACAGGCTGGTCAGCAAGCGTGATTTGCACATCCATTTTTATCCCTAAATATTCACCAATTTCTCTAAAATGTTTCGCTACTCTTTCAGCGTCCTCCATATTTGCCACTTTCGCAGTGGGACCCATAGGGATGTCGATCAAACAATGATTAATCCCCATCGCATAATTTTTCGCCATAATCGAAGAGATCATCCTTGCATACGGTTCCATCCCGAGTGGAGAAGAAACTTTGATAATTCTATCGTTTGCAGGTGCGAGATTCAACCCCTCATTCCACACGAGACACGCTTGATTTTTGTCGGTCATTCTGATGATTTCCGCTTTTTTGAAACTAATATCCATCAATACATTCACACATTCTCCCGTGGCAGCAGGGGAGGTAATAGCTTTCGAAAAGGTTTTTGGAACCGTGATTCCCAGTGAAGCCAAAATCGGAATAATGATCATGGTGGTCTCATTTCCAGGCACTCCTCAGATACTATATTTTCCTGCTACTTTTCCAGGGAAACGGTACATATCCCCCGTATAAGCGGTAGCTTTAGTCGTATACGCCAGTTCGTGCGGATCAGATTTATAGAAAAAGCTGGTTGCGGTATAGTAAGCAAGGACTAAATCAGAAAGTTTGTTATTCTGAATGTCATCTACGATCGCATCGATTTCTTCATCGGTGATATTTTCTCCGAGCATTTTTTTTCTGATCGCCTGCATGGAGAGGGGATTATTTTTAGGAAAAGTGACCAAGACGTTGTCTCCTTCTTCTATGGGATATTTTTTCAGAAAATCATGAGTCACTCAGATTTCATTTGCTTTCACATAATCGGAAGAAAGGGCAACGTCCACAATATATTCTTCGCCCTTACGGATAAGAGAGATTTTATCGTTTTCTCTGATACCGTATTTAGCGGCTTGTTCAGCATTCAAGATGACTGTGAGATCTCCTCCATTAGAGATGGCGAAGGTAGTGATTTTTGCACTGAAGATTTGTTGCATGATGAAGGGGTAATAGAATATAAATGTTTTATTATTAATTTTAAGCGTAAAAATCATTAAGTTTATCGAGAGCAGCTTTTACTCCAGGACTATCGTCAGGATGTGGAGGAAGTCAAATCTTTTTCTCAACTAAAGCCAAGAAATCCCCTGAGTAGCCATATTCTTGATAGTGACCTACAAGTTTATCTATATCTTCAAAGGCCTTTCATCCATTTATCTTTAATTCATCTTTAATTTTATTTAAATCCTCATAGAGAGCAGTAAAATTAATCTTTTCATCTCATCAGTTTTTCCTATTATTATAAGGAGATAGGAAAGAATCTAACTGTGTCGCTCTAGATACAGCAGTTTCCATTTTATTCTTTGGAAAATAGGAATTTAGAAATGTATTGTTTTGAAGGGATGTTTCTGGGTTGTCTGGTTTATTTGTATCTGTTGTTTTTATATCGATAAGCTCTTTTAATAAGGAGATACATTGTTGTCCTATCTTTGCATCTTCATTTGAATTTACACTTTGTTCTAATACTTGGAGAAGATGAAACGCATCTTTATCCCTTGTCTTTTCGACACTATCGCCTTCAAACTGCAGCTGAAAGGTCTTAAAGCAAGATTCCATAAATTGATCAGTTTCTACTTGTTTGATAATTTTTTCTCTATTTTGGGCTACGTTATTTAAGAGGCTGTTATTTTCCAATGAAGAATGAAGTATTTTATGCATAGCTGGACCTCTTTCTGCAAATGGTAGCTTTCTAGCTTCCTCAAATGCTGTTTTATTTTTAGCTATCCCTTTTTTTGTTAGCTTGGTGATCTCATCAAAAGAAGGAAAGTCTGGCACTAAAGCGATTCTTCCCTGATTTGAATGATTCTCAGTATTGTGGTCATTGTGTTCGTTGTGGATATGATACATATCTCCTACTCTCCCAATCTTAGGGGTAGTAAAGAGCCCTCCATTACTTAAATTGTAATAGAAATCTGTACTTACTCCATCTATTTTTCCTTTGATAACTAATTCTCCATTTTCAATTTTTACTGATTCCGTATCATCAAAAGAAAAACTCTCTGCAAAATTTTGTGGGGTATTTGTCGTAGCATTTTTTACGGTGACATTCAGGCTTTCTTTAATATAATCAAATACTCATCCTAGTGCAGATTCTTTGATCTCTTTATTAGTGTCCATATAACGCTTTGATCTCTCCTCAATAACACTTTCCACCTGAGTAGGAGTAAATTCTTTAATTCCCTTTATAATTTCAGTAGCTTGATCATCAGAAAGTTGGTTTTTAGTTTTGAGAAAAGATATAAGTTCCTCATTGGTTTTTAATATTCCATCACGAAAACAGTTTTGATTGACTTCTTCAAAAGGGATTCCTGTCGTTCTAGCAATATATCCACTTAATGCCTTAGCTTTCCCTGTAGTTCTCCATTTTTCTAAGATTTCACTATCTACACTTTCTCCCTTTTGGAGTTCATCTAAGTAGGCGTTTATAGAAGCATTCCCAGATACTATATCTTTTCCTTTGGCTTGTGATAGATTATCTTTTGAGGTTAGTGTAGAGGAATTGGAAGAGCTTTCTTCTTGATGTCTTGCTCCAAGGGTATTTTTTACTCATCTGAAATTTTTAGCTCTTTCTTGTTGGATGGCTAGTTTTTTTACACTCTCTTGTTCTATTCTTTTCTGGGCAGCTTGCATTTGTGCAAAGAGTTTGCTGTTTTTTATATTACTATTGTTTGTACTTTCGCCTGTGTCTCTACCGATTTTTAATTCTCTAAGAACGGCAAGAAACTCTTTATCCTCATTACTCATATTAATGTTTAACTCTAGCTTCGGTTCGGGTTGCCCCTCGAGGGTTGCATATTTCCCGACTCCATAGAGATATCCTAAGAGTTGAATATCTGTAATATCCCCATCTTTGGTTTCAGATTCAAATTTAGGTTCTCCATTAAATCCTTCTTTGGTCCTGATAGCTCCAATGATGGTCTTCCCAAAAAAATTAATAAGGTCTTCTTGCTTAAGGATTTCTTTATAGCTCCTTTTCCCAAACTTATCTTCTATCTCAGTATTAAGGAGCTCTTCTACTTGGGTGGATATTTTGGCAGATACGTCTCCTTCATTCTCCTTAACAGTATTTTTAACAATACTAGTTTTTGCTCTGGAAAAATTTGCAAAATGTTCTTTATCAGCTTTCAGTTTTTCAAATCTCTCTTGTATAAATTCTGTGGTATTCAGAGAGTTTTCATCATTTTCTTGTGAAGCATTTAATGCTTTCTTTTTGTCTATCTCCATCTCTTGCAGGTCTAACCGCATTATAGACCTATAATATACATTGTCTCTCATATACTTAGCAGTATATTCTGGTTTTTTAACTTCTTTCCCCTCTTCTTTGGCTTTTTTCATCTCTGCCTGCTCATCTTTTTGTCTATTCATCATCTGCACTAATACTTCTTGATGCCATTTTGAAGTAAAAAACTCCTTCATCACTTCTTCTGATGCCTGTGTGAGTTTTTCAACAGGAATTTCAGGATGATACTTTTTGGTGAATTCTTTAAATACACTTTGCATATGACTATTTTTTTGAAACTCTTCAAATGCTTTTACTATATCTGCATTAGAAAATAACATCATCTGGGACAGATAATTGGGATCATTGGGAGACAAATACTTTTGTAGAGACAGCGAAGTGATATTATTGGGATCAACTTTTATTGCATCTTCCAAATGAGATTGAACCCTTTTTTCTTTGATGAAAATGGTGAATTTTTCTGGAGTAATGGGTAATAAAGAATTAGGAATTTGTAATTCTTTCAAAATATCTTGATCTCTTGGATCATCTTCTCCCGTTTTTTTTATCCTGTTTTTAACTTCGTTTATATACTCTTGAACCCATTCTTTATTTCTCCCTTTATCTGTTTTATCAGGAATTGCATTGATGAGTTCTTGTATAGATGAGTAGGTCTTTATCTCAATTCCCCTCTCAGTTCCTGAAGAGAGTTCTGATATTTCTCCAATTATTTCATTGGAAACTTGTTCTGCCTGCTGATCTTCTTTTGGTTTCTCAGGATTTTCAATTTTTTGTTTCTCAGGATTTTCAGGTTTTGCAGAAACATTCACCTGTCCCTCATGCAAAGTATTTTGATTATTTTTGTATGAATCGATATCTACCATCTAATTTTCCTAAAAGATAAAACCTCCACTAATTGTACTCAAAAAACTTTTTAGGTCAAAAAAAATGGCACTTTTTTCACTAATTCCCTTTCTCTTCTTCCTTTCTTCTGATAAATCCTTGATACTCCTGCTCTTTCCTCTGCTCAACCGCAGAAAGATAGTTCGAAATTTCTTTGATATCAATGCTCTGATGTTCATCATATCCCGTGGAATTGAGATCTGTGATCTGCGGAGTTGCACGTTTGAGAAAAAGATACAGTCAATTATCCTTACCATCTCCTGTTTTGCTCTCTTGTTTATCTTGTAGCCTTTTCTTTGCATTGAAGAGGTTCCACAATAAAGAGGAGGAATCAGCCAGCTTTTTATCCTGTTGTTCCGAAATCTGTAAATCTTCACGTTGTTTTTCATCCAAAGGTTTTCCTAATTTCTCGGGAGGAGGTTCCTGTATTTCCCCTCAAATGACGGTAGATAAGCGTTGTATCGTCTCTCTAAAGGCTTTACACTCTTCCAGGCTCGTTAGACTCTGATCTAATAACTGAAAGAGGTGATAAAATCCAGGAGTTTCTGTTTTACTATAGTGAGCAGGTTTTCTATCCAAATCAAAGAGATTCATTATCGTGGAAATCGCTCTGTTCTTTTCGATATTGAGTTCCATATTCTCTTGGACGACAGGCGAAAAATCTAAAGATGCCAAATCTTTAGAAGTATCTAAATTTTGGAAAGAGGGGAGAGTAAACAACACTTTGTTAGGATGAGAAGGATTGATATCAAAAGTAGCACTATCCGTATGATGTTGTAAAAGGGTATTGATAGCAAAAGCCCCAGAAGTCATATCATAAGAAAAGCTGATCGGAGTATCTTTATATTGTCCATTTTTCAGCTTTCCTACGATTTCTAATCTATTTCCGACCACCTTCACTCCTTGATTCAAGTCTATCGTAAAGTCTTGGAGGAGATTTTTTTGTTCGCTAGTCGTATGATCCAGGTATTTTGTCAGATAACTAAATACTTGCTCTATGGATTTCATCGCTTGTCAGGGAGAAAATTCACTTCTCTGATCGAATACTAAATGTTGCAATGAGGGATTACTCTTGACGAGCGTGTGAATATCTAGGGATTGGAGAGTGGTTTGAGGGGAAGATCTAGGTGCTTCTTTGGAAAGAGATGCTTTTTCATCAGCTTGCTTTTTCTGGGTAGCTTCAGCCTTTTCTTTTTCTTCCCATTGCTTGGCTCTATCAGTGCTGGCTTGTCCGGTTAAAACCGTTCAAATGTCCTTTGTCTGTGCTCCCTCAATTCCATCTACCAAAATATTCTCATCGAAAAAGACGTTTCCGTAGATCTGAGACATCACAATCTCCTCGGTAGTCAGTCTTGCTTTTTGCTTTTTCTTTTGGATGATTTGTTGCAATTGTGGATGCTCTTTTCGATCTCCTTCTCAGGATTCTGGATTTTGGAGCTGTTGCTTCGCTTTTTGTACTAGGTTTTGGATAACGCTTTTTCTGAGTAGACTTTTCGGATAGTGCTGGAGAATTTTAGTGATCTTCTTGGTTATCACCTCTAATTTTCCACTATCCCTCTCCTGTAATGCTTCAAGCACGAGATTTGTTTGGGGTCCTTTACTTCCATCAATGGCAACCTGTTCATCCAAAAAAAGATATCCATAAAGCTGAATTTGGAGAAGTTCCGATTTGTCATAGCTCTCTTTTGGGGTAGCAGTGAGCTTTTGAATATTTTGTTCCAGGGTGTCCTTTAAATGGGGATTTTCTTTGAAACGTTTGATAATTTCAGCTTTTTTTACGGAATTTTTTGCCAGTATTACTTGCCCCAATTCTTCTAGAGAGCTATTGAACATTGCTGAACGCTTTATTTGCTCAGCCAAAGCGGGAAGTTCTTGCCTAGCTTTTTCTATCTGTTCTTGTTGTAGTTGTTGAGTTTGCTCCTGCAAGGATTTGATATCTATACTTGTTTCCAGTTTTTCTAAGTTCCCATTATCTTTTTTTGGAGAAAGATCTGCATTCACTTCTGCATTCCCAGAATTTCAAATTTCTCGTCTCTCTCCTCCAGCCATGATTGTAGTATAACATAAAAATCTCCCTCTAATTGTAGTCAAAATTTTCCTCCTGTCAAAATTTGGGAGAGATTTTTCTTGCAATTGCCATCTCGTTCGCTATATTTCAACTAAATTTTATTTACTTGAACCTCTCAAATGCTTACTCTCGAAACTTTACTCGAAAAATACGGTGATATTCTCAAAGAAGAAATCAATGTAAAAGAAGTCGAACTCTTCGTTTCCGACACGCCTATCGTGAAAGTCTTTAAACCTCTCTGAGGTCAGCTTTCTGCTAAATTTGGGAAAGATACCTGACAAATTATCGCCAACGGAAAACAAGGAAATGTCAGAGAAAATGCTGAATGAATTGAAGTTTTCGATACCAACGGGAATATGCGACAGCTTTCTGCTTCCGATTACGAAATCGTGTATGAAGGACTGGATGGCGATGATGTAGCGATTGATGGGAATACCATTGTGAAGCTGGATTTGGAGCTCACGCCTGCACTCGAAAGAGAAGGGATTGCCAGAGAGCTTTCCCGTTTTTTGAACCAAATGAGAAAAGATGCTGATTTCTCCGTGGACGCGAGAGTGAAAATGGTGTATCAGACTGCTGATGAAGGGTTGGCGAGTCTGCTTGCAGAATTTGCAGAATTTTTCAAAGAAGAGGCGTTATTGAATGTGTTAGAGGCGGGCAGTCCTAGCGGAGATGTGGTTGCAGATTTTGAGACGGCTGGAAAGGTGGTGAAGATTTCGCTGACGAGGTAAAATCCTCACTACGCCCTATACGAAAGAAGTCTGACTTGAAATTTGGTCAGCTTTTTTTATACTTATCCTTTTATCTTTCAAAACATATCCTATGGAATTTCATATGAAACTGCCTCGTACTACGCGTGAATTTATCGCCTTTATGCTCATCATTTCTCTGCTCTCAGTAAATATTATCGCACCCCTCATCACGATGTTTGAAGTGGAATCGTTCAGCCTAGAAGTGCGACAAAATGTCCTCAAAATTCTGCCTTTTATCTGGATTACGGTGATTATTCTGGTGCTCGCGACTCAGAAACCCGCCCAACGACTGACCAATAAAATCATCAAACCTACCGATAGTTTTAATGCTCATATGGTGATAAATACGCTCTGTAATGTGCTTCTGATGTCGGTTATCTTGACTGTGGTAGCGACGCGGATTGGAACGGGGGAGGTAAGCACGGACGCGTTCACGCATTTTTTCTATCGCCGACCTCGTAATTTTGGGATTTCCTTTGGGGTAGAAGCCTTGCTTGCACAGCCGATTGCTCGTTGGGTGTTGCACCGCTATCACAAGAAGAAGGATAAGAAGTGAGAAAAGGCTGAGTAAAGGGGATAAATATTTTCAAGAAAAAAGGAAAAAACTCTCTGTATCAAATGATTTAGAGAGCCATACCAGAGGACTGGAATTTCCTTATTCAGATTGAGACATCTGAAATAAGGCTTTTGATGAGGATGAGATTACCATAAGGCTATGATAATCCGATCCTGATAATAGCAACTAGCATTTTGTTCGTCTTTGTCTCTATTGAATACTCAATTAGACGAAATACTAATCACTACGAAACCTCCGAGGAAGTTTCTATACCCATTTTCGCGGGTCACGACGGGGAGATTCCCCAATTTTGCTACCTGTAATAGCCGCATTCTTTTTCACATTCACCAATTTACAGGTGGTGAACTGTGGCTAACCCTACCTTTTGGTACCTCTATTTGCGAGGATACCAGTAGAACTTAGACTGCACCAATCAGAACGATATTATTCTTTCTTGATGGTTGTTATAGTATAATCATTTTTAATTAAAAGTCAAGTAAAAATGCAAGATTTTTTTATGGCTTCTCGATAGGGGAAATGCATTTTTTTTGGCACTTTGTTATTTTTATGGTACGAAAAAGGAAATTTTTTATAATCTTGCCCGATGGTGATGGGTTTGATATTATAGGGCTGTATTTTTTCTATTTTACACCTTTTTCTCTTGAAATTCATTTCCTCAATCCTATATTGCAAGTGTCGAGATTCTTATAAATTTTTTCTTACAGGAAAATAGGGATTTTTTGCAGTTCACACTGCATTAATCCCTTGTAGGAGTTTTGTAAGAGTCTCGACAACTCGTGAACTGTAAATTATCCCTTTATTCTTGGGATACTTAATAGTAGACGGGGTATGACACTAGCATATACTCTTTTTTCATTTCGGAGAAAAAAAGTAAAAAATCTCTTGAAATTTAAATATATATACTAGTTCTAAACTCTGATTTTTTATCTTTTTTCCTACACCCAAATGAAAAAAATGCTGATGGTCCGATTTTTCTCACTTTCCCTCCTTGGAGGAGCGGGAGTGAATGCAACTTTTTATCCGTGATGTAGTGCAGCAGATATTAGTATCTGAAACTACACTATTTCCGCTTGTAATATCGGAGCAACTATCGCAGGGACAGGAGAAGAATCTTACGGAGCTTATTTTCAACGAGGGAATAATTATCCATTCTCTAATGATTTGCAATATGCTACGATGACAGGACGATTAAATAGTGCAAAACCTGATAGGAGACCGAGTACTCTGGGATATGGTCCAGGAAATTATTATTACAGTGGTGTTTTTGTATTTGCTAATCAATCAGGAAGCAACTGGTCAAAGGAGCTCAATGATAACCTTCGAGGAGGGACAGGGACTGAGTTGGAGAGGCAATGACCTTGTGCCACAGGATACCATATCCCTATGCACACTGAGTGGCAAGAACTCATCTCTGCAACCTCCACACTCTGAATTTTTACAGGTACTATGGAAAAATATACTTCTGGAATCAATAGCTGAGAAATCATAAGATATAGTATTTCTAGTGGAGAACTAGCAAAGTTTCTGGATTTTCTTAAATTCCCCTTAGCGTGATTTCTGGCTCGTAATCTGATTGGTTTTCAGACAGGAAATGGATATGCACGAGCATCTGATGCTGATTACAACCATTGAGATGCTAGTAAAGTTAGAGCTTGGGTAATCCCCTATATAGATATGACTGAGATTGCTCAGTGATTACAATATATCAACATCAATAATCCTTTTGCTCGTGCTTATGGAATGCCTGTTCGTTGCTTCAAAAATGCTACTCCACCCACTCAAACGGGAAATTGTATGGCAAAGCCAGAGCATAGTGAACGAAATACCGTAGCAACAATTTTGCAAACTTGGGACTATGGTACTTATACTTTTTTACCGAAGCTGACGGGAGATTACAGTGAAATAGCAAGCACTACTGAATGTGTCTTTAAATGTAGTGGTGGGTATGTATGGAACGCTCCCACTTCTACTTGCGACGCTCTCGCATCTTCTAGCGGTGGGGTAGGTGTTAACTTAAAAAAAGATAACTGTCCAAACGGCGACTTCTCACCGAGCTACTATGACGATGAATGTAGTGAACAACCCCTCCGTCCTTCGGACACCTCAGCCGATACATCGGCTAGTGAAAACTCCACGGGAAATACACAGTTTTCTCCCCTGACAGGGGGAGAGGGAGACCCTACAAGTTTAGGGTCGGAAGAGGGGGTTGTTAACCCAGAAGTCCTCACAGCCTACCAATTCGCCTATGCTCACGACATCACAACCCTCGCACCCATAGCAAATGCCAACCCTGATGGAACCGTCATTCGTCAACATCTCGCTAAAATGGTCGTAAATTACGCTCTCAATGTCCTCTGAAAAACCTTACCTTCCAAAGTCCCCGCTGAATGTCATTGGAAAGATGGCTCTAACGCTTGGGAATCGCAAGAGATGGAAGACTATGCTGTGAAAGCTTGCTCGTTAGGTTTAATGGGAATAGATATGGAGTATTTCCAACCCTATGCACAAGTAAGCCGTGCTCAATTTTGAACAGTACTTTCTAGATTACTCTATGGAAATGAATATGCTGGTGGTAAACCATACTATGCTAACCACTTACAAACACTAAAAGAAAAAGGTATCTTGACTCAAATAGAGGATCCTGAAAGTAGGATTGAACTCAGGCAATGGGTCCGATTGATGTTGATGAGAAGTGCGAAGTAATAGATATGAAACAGATGGAAAACTCTCTGATTTATTTCTGAATCCTCGGAAGAAGTTGGAGAGTTTTTTGTCAAAAAAATAGTGAAATATCTCTTGCAATTATGGATAATTTTTTTATGATGGTGAAGTAATCAGATTTTTACCTCTTTTCTTCCTATCAATGCCTACTGACGAGAAAGGAACCATAATGATGTATCATTCCGCAAACGGAATACTTCAAATTAAAGTCATCGCTAAAAATGATACCGTGCGACTTACTCAAGAGCAGATTTCTAAACTCTATGGGAAAGCTCGTACTACTATTACCGAACATATCAGCCATATTTACGAGGAAGAAGAGTTGGAAATAGGGGAAACTTCCGAGAAAGAAGGTAATGTCGGGAATTCCGACATTGGCTTAGTGAAGCCAAAAACTTACTATAATCTGGATATGATACTTGCCGTAGGATATAGGGTCAAATCCCCAGAAGGTATCGCATTTAGAAGGCGAGCAACTACTAATCTCAAAGAGCTTTTTTTCAGAGGTTTTGTGATGGACGACCAAAGATTGATGCAAGGACTGACCATCAATGGTAAGACAGATTTTGATGAGCTTTTGAGAAGAGTGAGAGAAATCAGGTTTTCTGAGAGAGGTATTTATGAAAAAATCAAGGATTTGATAAAACAAAGTGCGATAGATTACGACCCCAAGAATCTCGAAGTGCAAAAATTCTTCGCCATTTTGCAAAATAAATTCATCTATGCCATTACAGGTACTACCGCTTCTGAGCTTGTCGTGCAAAGAGTAGATAGCGATAAACCCGCCCTCTGAATGACAAACTTCAAAGGTGAAAACATCAAAAAGTCTGATGCAATAGTAAGTAAAAACTATCTCTTAGAGAAAGAATTGAAACAACTTTATTTACTTTGTGAACAATTTTTCTCTTTTGCAGAATTACAATTGAGTCTGGAAAGAGTTTTGACTACCAGTGATCGACTAGCAAAATTAGACCAAGTATTACAAATGAGCAGTTTAGAAATTTTAAATAATGCTGGGAAAGTGAAAAGGGAAGACATGGAAGAAGTCGTCCAACAAGAAATCGCAAGATATATTGAAAAACGAGGAAGTGTGCAAACTTATATTGAGCATATTGATGGTTTATCAAAAAAATACAGATAACAAATAAAAGCTCTATACAAGAACTTTACTCACTTTCCCCTTGAAATCCTCTCGCAAATTACTATACATAATACATCCAAGTCGGCTAACACCTACATACAAGTATCTAACCTTTTTATCTCTACTTATCTACTCTATGAAAAGTTATGAATTAGTCCTTTTGCTTAATGTCTCCGTGGCAGAAGCAGAAAGAAAAAAGTTCCTCACAGAACTAGAAAGCAAATTCAAAGTCCTCGATAAGGACGAAATCGGACTCAAAGAAATTAATTTTGTGCTGAAAGGAGGAGTAAAGCAAGCCTATTTTCTTTCTTACAATCTTGAACTTACCTCAGAACACATCGCTGAACTAAAACAACATCTGCTCTACAATCCTAATGTGATCAGATACGAAATTTTCTCCAGAGACGCTGGACAGGAGTTTTTTCACTTCGAAAAACTCAATAAAAGTTTCGAAAAGGCTATCGAAGAGATCAAGGATAAAAAATATGGAAATAAACTCACCTTCTTCACAAAAAAAGAAAACGAGAAATATCTCAATCGAAAAGCTGTAGACATCCTAAAATATTACTTGACGAGATTTGGAAATATCAAACCAAGAGATTATACAGAAAATCCTGTAAAAATCCAAAAAAAGCTGAGAGCAGAAGTGATTAGAGCGAGAGGGTTAGGACTTCTACCGTTCATCAATAAATAAACCCAATAAAAAGAATAAACCTTTATTCTTTACCCTCCAACCCTTATGACAAACACTAGTGATCCCTTTGAAAAAATACGAGAAAGAGAAAACAAAGTCTACCGAATTTTAGGTGGAAGAAATCAATTGGAAAAGTTATCACAAGACGAAAAAGATCAGCTGAAAAATGCTCTTTGAGACTTGGAAGAGGTGATGCCAGAGTATATTTCCTACAATGAAGGGAAAATCGAAAATGCCAAAAAAGACCTCAACATTATCTCCGAAATTCTTGGAAAACTCAATACTGATAAAGAATATGAAGAGGAATTTATACAAGGAGTCATTCAACGCGACAGAGAAAGAACAGGACAGGAAGAAGAGATCACCGAAAGCATAAAATCCATGCTTATTGAAGTACAAAAACACGCATACGAATCAAGAATCGAGGGATTAGAAACGGACATTGAAGGATATACCCACAACATCACTATGGCTAGAGAAGGGATTACCATGGAAAATAGTGTCAATCTCTATCTAAAAATGTATTAAAAAAATCACTAACATTTATTTTACTTTATAATCTTACTACAAATGGCTAGTAAACTTCGCAGAATTAGAAAATACAACTGGAAATCCAGAATGCATAAGCATGGATTTAGAGCAAGAATGGCAGATTGGACAGGTCGCAGAGTGCTTGCAAGACGCAGAGCAAAAGGAAGAAAAAGTTTGACCGTAAAAAGATAAAAGTCCCTTAATCAGATTTTTCTAAACCCATAAGATAGCCCTAAAGATAAACAGGCTATCTTTTTTTTATTTTTTTTGCCTTGCATTCTTCTCCCAATACTATATACATACACGGAGTATAAAATGTTGATTTTATTATACCTTACCCCATAAATAATGCCAGTACGAACGACAATTGTCCTCGTGATTGCAGGACTATGACTTGGTGGTGTTGCTGGATTTTTCGGCTATAAAAAGACACTGACTGAGAAAGCAATCAAATTCAAAGAAAGAATTGCTAGAGTAAAAGACATTGAAGAAGAGCTCCTCGCTGATGCAAAGAAAAAATGTGATGATGTTATTGATCAAGCAGAAAAAAAAGCTGAAAAAATTGAAGAACAGAGGTTAGCAAAAATGGAAGAAATCCAAAACCGCCTCTTGGATAGAGAAGAAAAGATGGAACAGAGATTAGAAAAATTAGAAGAAGAAAAAGGGAAAGTGGTTCAACTCCGCCAACAGGCTGATGAGACCGTAAAACAGCAGATTCAGAAACTCAGTGAGATCGCTGAACTCACTCCAAAGCAAGCAAAAGAAGAAATTCTCGCGATGATCGAAAAAGAAAACATCAGCGAAATCAATAGATTTGTAGAGAAATACAAGACTATCAAAGCTGAAGAAGCCGAAACAGAAGCTGCTAAAATAGTAGTCACTTCTTTGCAGAAAATAGCTACGCAGACTATTAGTGAATTTACGACCAAAACTGTGGATCTCCCCAATGAAGAGATTAAAGGAAAGCTGATCGGAAGAGAGGGAAGAAATATTTCCTTTTTCGAAAAAACCACAGGAGTGGAACTCATCATTGATGATACTCCTGGTACGGTGAAAATTTCCTCTTTCGATAATGAAAAAAGATTTGTAGCTGCTAGAACCCTAGAACTTCTCATCAAAGATGGAAGAATCAATCCTATGTATATAGAAAAGGTCTATACTCAGGTGGTAGAAGACCTCCAAAATACCTTTATGGAAAAGGGAAAGGAAGCACTAAATATTCTGAATATTCCCATGATGAAGCCTGAGGTAGTAAAAACTATCGGTCAGTTTTTTCTTAGATTCAGTTATGGACAAAGTCTGCGAACTCACAGTGTTGAAGTAGCAAAAATCGCTGAGGCGATCGCCGTAGAAATCGGACTGGATCCTGTAATGGCTAAAAAAGCTGGGCTTCTTCACGATATCGGGAAAGTACTTTCTACCACAGGAGAGTCTCACACTAAACTCGGTGCTGACATGCTCAGAAAACGAGGAATGGATCCTATTATTATCAATGCTGCCGAATCCCACCATTATGAGGTAGCTATGACTCATCCCCTTTCTCGAGTAATCGCTGCAGCCGATGCAATGTCCGCTTCTCGTCCTGGTGCCAGATTCGACACTAAGGAACTCTTTATTGAGAAAATGGGAGAACTCGAAAAGCTGATTAATGAAGTAGAAGGAGTAGATAAAGTCCATATTATGCAGGCATGAAGAGAAATCATGGTATATGTAAATCCAAAGCAAATCGGTGACATGGAAGTAGAAACCCTTTTAAAAGAAATCTGAACCAAAATCGAGGAACAACTTGATTACCCAGGAGTCATCCGTATCTCAGGAATCAGAGAAACAAAAATCGTACAATATCTAAGGTAAAATCGAACAATACCGGAGAAAGAGAAAAAAAAGAAAATTCTCTTGCATTCATCAGTTGAATCTATATAAAAAACGAGCAATTAAATTTTTCGGGGATTAGCTTACGAGCCCGATCCCCGCTAAATATATGCCAAGGTAGCTCAGTGGTAGAGCAGAGGCCTGAAAAGCCTTGTGTCGGCAGTTCGATTCTGCCTCTTGGCACCATAAAATAAAGTATGGGCGTATAGCTCAGTTGGTTAGAGCGCGTCTCTGATAAGGACGAGGTCGGTGGTTCGAGTCCACCTACGCCCACCATACTTTGCTTTATAAAATATCGGGGATTAGCTCAGATGGCTAGAGTACTTGGTTTGGGACCAAGGGGTCGCGAGTTCGAGTCCCGCATCCCCGAATTTAATATAAGTATATGGTTAATATACCATATTCTTTGAATAAATCTCTTGCATTTCATGAAGGGATTGTTATAAGTAAGGTACTTTTTTTAACTTTTTAAACTATACAAGTATGGCAACTAAACCACACGTTAATGTAGGTACTATCGGACACGTTGATCACGGTAAGACTACTTTAACTGCTGCAATTACTACGGTAGCTGCAACTCAAGGATTTGCTCAAGCTACAGCTTACGATCAAATCGACAATGCACCAGAAGAAAAGGCAAGAGGAATTACAATTGCTACTAGGCACGTGGAATACGAAACTGATGCAAGACACTATGCACACATTGACTGTCCAGGACATGCCGATTACGTTAAAAACATGATCGTGGGTGCTGCTCAGATGGATGGAGCTATTCTTGTAGTAGCTGCAACTGATGGACCTATGCCTCAAACTAGAGAACACGTACTTTTGGCCTACCAAGTAAATGTACCAAAAATCGTAGTTTTCCTCAATAAATGTGATATGGTAGACGATCCTGATATGATTGACCTCGTAGAGGAAGAAATCAGAGATTTGCTTGAAAAAAATCACTATGATAGAAATGCACCAATCGTCAGAGGTTCAGCTTTAAAAGCTGTTGAAAATCCTACTGATGCAGAAGGTTCAGCTAAATGTGTTTGGGAGCTTCTGGGAGCTTTGGATACTTATATCCCAGTACCTGAAAGAGACAGTGCAAAACCTTTCCTTATGCCAGTAGAAGACGTTTTCTCTATCAAAGGTAGAGGAACAGTGGCTACAGGTAGAATTGAAAGAGGAATCGTAAAAATGAATGAAGAAGTTGAATTGCTTGGACTCGGAGCAGAACCTACTAAAACAGTAATCACTGGAGTAGAAATGTTCCACAAACAGTTTGACCAAGCTGAGGCTGGAATGAATGTAGGATTGCTTCTGAGAGGTATTGATAAAGACAGTATCGAAAGAGGACAAGTACTTTGTAAACCAGGTTCAGTAAAAGTATACCACAAATTCGAAGCTGAAGTATACGTACTTAAAAAAGAAGAAGGTGGAAGACACACTCCATTTATGGCAGGATACAGACCACAATTCTTCATCAGAACTACTGATGTGACAGGAAATATCGAACTCGCACCTGGTGTGGAAATGATTATGCCTGGTGATAACGCTAAAATCATCGTTGACCTGATCTACCCCGTAGCTATGGAAGACGGATTGAGATTCGCTATCAGAGAAGGAGGTAGAACCGTTGGAGCAGGAGTTGTGACAAAAGTTCTTGAATAGTAAAAAAATCTGAAAATGCACCTGGGTGTGTTTGAAATGTTGCTTTGCACTCGGGTGTCTTTTCGGAATATAAAACGAAAGGAATGAAAATGATTGAGTTGAAAAATATTTATTCCTCAAACTGCTCCTAAAATGCCAGAAATCCATAATATTGCGGAAATCTTCGATGAACAGTCTTTGAGCGAACGAGTTGACTATGAAGTAGATAAAAGAAAATACCTATATGGAGAAACGACAAAACGAGCAGATGAACAAATTGATAGTGTGATAGCGTCAGCTAAAAGCAAGATTATTTGGAGCTTTCGTAACCTCTACAGATCTAGGATTGCTTCTTTATTGAATCCATCTAAACAGGATGAGAAAAGAAAACTCTTTAATCTCCAAGTTCTAAAATTAGTTTGGCGTGAGATACCACAACGTATCACGACAATATTAAGTATAGCAAAACCTAAAGAATCACAGGAGCACGAAGAAAAGCAAAAGGCTTGGGAATTAGAAATACTCTCCCATTGTGATGATATTGAACATCCCGTTTGTGATTGTGAATTCTGTTAAAAGAAGAAAGATAGTTCATATTTATATTTACCTTACATTATATTGATAATGCCTGCAAAAAAAGACCAAAGTCCAAAACTCAGAATAAAGCTCAAGAGCTATGATGTGAGAATGTTGGAAGCTTCTGTTGGAAAAGTAATAAGTCTTCTGATCAAATCAGGAGCCGAGGTTAAAGGACCTATTCCTTTACCAAAAAAGAGAAAGGTGTATACCGTTTTGAGATCAAATTTTAAATTTAAGAGTTCTCGTGAACAGTTTGAGAGAATTTCTTATACGAGAATGATTGACGTCACCGAAACTGGTGCAAAAACGGTAGAATATTTGCAAAATTTATCAATTCCTGTGGGGATTTTAGTGGATATTAAAGTATTCTAAGGTTTTAAAATATAAAAGAAGGGATGGTTCGCTGAACTGTCCTTTTTTTATCCAAAGAACCGAAAAAATAAAAAATTGATTTTTTTGTGTAAAAAAATTGACAATTAAAACCATTTAAGTATACTGGAAGTAGTTATCCATTTTTTATCTGTTTTATCCTCCTTTTTTGAGCAATATGCAACACAAACAAAATGCTGTAGTACAACGATGCGTTGTCGGTTTAGCAGGGGTATTTTCCGTTATCGGGTTAGCACTTTTCTGGCAACAGGATTTTGCAGAGGCCCAAACCCCTGTTGTTAGAGAAAGATTTACTCAGATTGTGACTGATACACAAAAATTTACTACTACAGAGTTTAGTCAAGCTTTGGTTGCGGCACAAAATTTTACTGATGGTGAGATCAGTCAACTTTTGACTGCAACACAAAATTTTACTGATGCAGAGTTTCGTCAAGTGTTGGATAAAGTAAGGGTAGGGAGAAGTTTTAATCAGCTCTTAGCTGAATTACAAGGTGATGCTACCATGAGGGTACTCCCTAATCAAATTTGGGGGATAGATAATAAAAAGGAATATCTCATTTCCCTGACTTTTTTGAAAAGTGGCGATAATGCTATGGAGGGGGGAGTTTGGAAAGCCGATGCTAATGCCACTTCTGCGAGAGGGGCAATTTTAGCTACTGGAGAAGTGAGAGTAGGAAGTAGTAATGAGAGTTCTGCTGGTATAACTGCTGCTTTCTTCTGAGGGGGGACGGGAAACCGAATTTCTGTTTCAAATGCCACCATTCTGGGTGGAGCAAAAAATAGGGCTATAAACAATGCTGAAAGTTCTGTAGTTTTGGGAGGAGAGTCTAATAGTATCGGTGCGAGAAATAGTTTTATTTGATGAGGAATTTCAAATCAGGTTTCGAGCAGTACTCAAGCTAATAGTCTGGTTTTGGGTGGAGAACAAAATTGAAACTGGGGAGCAACTTCAATGATTTTAGGTATGAAAAATAATACGGTTGCTGATAATGGGGAAAGTAATGTAATTGTAGGTACAAATACGAGAACTGCCAATGCTACTAGGAATGTTTTTGTTTGGTCTGATACTCCGACTGGGGATCAATTTCTAGTAAATAATTCTAATACGTTCTATATTAATACTCAAAAAGGAGTCTGAGTGAATACTGCTACTCCAGCGGTGAAATTTGACTCTCGTGGTGCGGTACAGGTAGGTGCAGTTGGAAATTCTTCCTCATGTACTGTGGGACAGATCGGAACTATCTCTTCGGGATCTACTACCTGTCTGTGTGCGTGTACTTCTAATGGAGCCTGGAAAAGTATGGTAGATGACGAAAATGGTACTTGTGAAATGGTTTGTAATAAGGATAGTCTAAGATCAGCGTCTTGTACTGGGAAACCAGATAATTCAAGTTATAATACAGCGACCAGTGTTATTCAGACCTTGCATGGTGGGGTGTGGACACCGAGTACTGTAGCAACCTATAATATTACTCCTAGTACTACAGAATGTAGATATACTTGTAATCCTGGATATGTTAGAAATGGTAGTCTTTGTGCCCCTACTAGAAATATTACCATAAATTCGGAAGTATGGCTTGCTACTCCTATGCCAGGGGGCATAAATGTGGACATAGAAGTACATGAGATTTATCATATGTTTCGATATGATTCCCTTAGTTCCCAACAAACTTATACTCGTAGTTATGCTTTGAATGGATTATTTCCAGATGTTCTATCAATACAAATGACCTATACCCTAACAAATGTTAATATGCAAGGTGATGGTGTTTATAAAGTAGAACTTATCAATCCTGCTACACAAGCAGTAATTCAAACTGTAGCTGATGCTTGGTCTCCTCCAACTCAAAATGACATATCTTCTCTTGCTTATAATTTACCTATCACTACAGCTACTTCCTATAGTATTCCTACACTAAAAATTAGTCCATCAACAACACAGGTTTACACTCTCACTGTAAATCCTGGAGGAATAACTTTTCCTTGAAATTACAATACTATAAGATCCGTGCCTGCACCTACAGGAACTTCCTATACTATTTCTTATAATATCAATGGAGGTAGTTCAACTGTTCCATCAAGTGTAACCTCCACAAAACCTTTCACAAGTTGGACCCTAGCAGGATATGGAAATATTTCCTCTTCTACTACCAATCCTACCAACTATACCTTTGGAGCAGGAAATGGAACTTTGACTGCCAACTATGGAGTGCAACCAGCTATTATTTTACCTGCGGCACCTACCAGAGCTAATTATACCTTTAATGGATGGTATACTGCTGCTAGTGGAGGTACAAAGAGAGGTAATGCTGGGGCTACTTACACTCCAACTGGAAGTGAAACGTTATATGCTCAGTGGATCTCCTCCTGTCCATTAGGATCCATTGTGCATAATGCATCAGCAAGAACTATTACTATTACCAATTGTGCAGGAAATAAAACTATTACGATAGCAGATAGAAATGTCGGAGCCTCTACGTATGGAGTAGGAAAGTTGAGTTGTAATAATAATTGATTTCCCGAACTTTTAGCTGTTTGTGACTGTGTTATTGATGCTGATTGTGTAGATGCTTCAGTAGGTAGCTATTATACCAATGCTCAAGCGTTATCGATTTGTCCTAGTGGATATCATCTTCCTAGTTCTGCAGAGTGGGGAGATTTATTGGAGACGCGATGGGAGTATAGATCTTCTTCTTTGTCATT
>JAISKI010000035.1 GCA_031261265.1 Candidatus Peribacteria bacterium | reverse complement strand
CTGTTTCCGTCTATGAAACCGAGCACGAGGTGGTATTTATGAAAAAAATAGTAAAAGGCTGAGCCAACAAGAGCTATGGAATTGATGTCGCGAAAATCGCGGGCATTCCTGAGGCGATTTTGGGAAAGGCGAGGGAGTTATTGAATGGATTAGAACAGGAACGCGGAACCAATCTATCGCGTAGGGACGGGTCTTGAACCCATCCGAACAATACCAATCCTTCACCAATCCCGAATATTCCTTTATTTGAAATTATTTCATCAGATAATGGGCAGATTTCAGAGAATATTGCAGAAATGCAGGAGAAATATGAGAAAGTGCAGAGAATTTTATCACAAGCCGATGTGGATAATATGACCCCCTTGCAGGCATTGCAGTTTTTAGCGAAGGTGAAGGAGGAGTTGTAGGGATAGTCAAATTTCGTCAAAAACATCTTGAAATTAAGTATAAAATTTTTATGATGAAGAGGTAATCAGATTTTTTATCTCTTTTCTTCCCATCAATGCCTACACCAAAAACTCCTTCTAATATCATCGTTTATCAAGCACCAAATGGGGCAATAGAGCTCAAAGGGGACATTGAACACGAAACCGTTTGGGCGAGTTTAGACCAAATTGCGGGCGTTTTTGGTCGTGATAAATCGGTGATTTCTAGGCATATCAAAAATATTTACAAAGACGGAGAATTAAGCCAAAAACAGGTTGTTGCATTTTTTGCAACAACCACTCCACATGGCTTCTTGCCTTGAAAAACCCAAACAAAACAGGTCGTATTTTATAATCTTGATATGATTATTTCTATTTGATATAGGGTGAACAGTAAGGTTGCTACTAAATTCCGTCAATGGGCAACTCAGACCCTGAAACAACATATCACCCAAGGATTTACTATCAATAAAAATCATCTTGCACAGCACTACGAGCAGTTTATGCAAGCCGTAGAAGAAGTAAAAAAGCTGGCTCAAAATCAGGCTTTACCGACTGATGACATCTTGGAACTGGTGAAACTTTTTAGTCAGACTTGGTTTAGTATTGACGCTTTCGATAGAGGAAAAATCATCACAGGCAGACAGACTCAGAGAAAAGTGAAAGTACAAGCAAAAGAACTCTATACTGACCTTTTGAAACTCAAACAAGACTTACTGCAAAGGGATGAAGCAACAGATGTTTTCGTGCAGGAAAGGGAAGCTTGAGAATTTGAAGGAATTTTTGGAAATGTGTTTCAATCCGCTTTTGGTGAAGATGCGTATCCAAGTATAGAAAGTAAAGCTTCTCATCTTCTCTATTTTATCGTGAAAGACCACCCTTTCGTAGATGGGAATAAGAGAGCTGGAGCATTTGCATTCATCTGGTTTCTCCAAAAAGCCAAGGTCCCTTTCAAAGATAAGATAACACCCGAAGGACTGACGGTTCTGACGCTTTTAATCGCTACCAGTAATCCCAGAGATAAAGAGAAACTTATTGATTTAGTGATTATGTTGTTGGGATAGGAAGTATTAAACTGTTGCAGGCATTGCAGTTTTTAGCGAATTAAGTCTTCTAAAAATTGACAAATTTATATATTTATTTATAATAAGTATATAAGTTTTTTTTATTTTATTATTTATTCTCATGAAAACAGTACAACAATCTTTCACTACTCCTTTATTGCAAGGAGCATTATGGGGAATCGGACTCCTAAGTATTACGGGGATCGGTATTATTAGTTTTAATCAGCTTTCTTCTTCTCCTGTCGATGCAATTCACAATGTGTCAGCAGAAGATTCCTCTGAAAATGATGAGGCGGAGCGTGCAGCGACTGAAGAAAGAACTCAAATTCTGGCAGAAATTGCGACCTTGCAACAAGATATTTCTAGCTTACAAGTAGGAACTTCTGGTTTACAGGCGGAAGTGGCTACCCTGCAGGCTGATACGACCCTTTCTGAACAAATCGCAGCATTGGAATTACAATTTGCATCTTTGGAATCTGGTTTTTCTACTCTTTTCCCTTTAGGGACATATATCGCAGTCAATGGGACCGTGGATCAAAAAGCTATGAATCTTTTGGGGTGGGCATTATGTGATGGTAGTGCGATTACGAGCCAGGTAAAAGATGCTCTTTTATGAGGAGATACCTATAATTTAGCGGGAAGAACCTTAGTCGGAGCGGGGGAGTATGCTAAAGATGACACGATTTCTTTTCCACTAGGATATGTAGATTTGTATACGGTGAAAGGGACCTTGCAGAGTGGAGAAATTCTTCATACTTTGACTGAATCAGAAATGCCAAATCATACGCATACCATTGCCTTGAAAGCCACTCCTGGAGGGACTTCAACTAATGGATTAGCACCGATGAATGGGTATACTTCCAATAAAGATTTTCAGGTCTCTACTAAGCCTGCAGGAGGGGACCAGCCTCATAATAATATGTCTCCTTTTCATGTAGTGCAATGGTATATTAAGGTAAAATAATTTCTACTAGATAACAAAAAGATAGCCCCTTTGTGGAGTTATCTTTTTTTATAATCGGTTTTTTTTATTTTTCTTCAGATTCTTCGAGCATTTTTGCTACTTCTGCGAGATCTTTCTTTTTAGTGGCAGTAGGTGTTGCTTTGGGTTCTCCGTTTTCGTCGATATCTTTCATAGAAAGTCCGATTTTTCTGTGTTGAGTATCAATGAGGATCAATTTTACTTTTACAGATTGTCCGATTTTTACTACTTCATTTGGGTTGTTAACGGATTTTTGAGAAAGCTCGCTAAGATGTACGAGTCCATTGATGTCATCAAATACACGCACGAATACTCCATACGGTACAAATCTCACCACTTTCCCATCAAAGATGTCTCCCACTTTGTATTTTGCTGGTAATTCTTCCCATGGATCTCCTTTGAGCTGTTTAGCAGAGAGAGAGATTTTCCCATTTTCGAGTCCGATCACTTTTACCTGGATTTTGTCTCCGATTTTTCCTAGTCCTTCAATATTATTTACGTGACCGTAGGTAATTTCTGAGATATGTACCAGTCCTTCTACCGTTCCTCCGATCGTGACAAAGAGTCCGTAAGAAGATACTCCTGATACTACTCCATCAAAGATTTTTCCAACTGCGAGTTCTTCTAATACTCTGTCTCTTTCTTCTCTAAGTGCTTCTCTTTCTGAAAGGATGATTCTTCTTTCTTCTTCGTCGATATTGATCACTCTGACTTTAATTTCTTGTCCAATGAGTTCCAATAATTTTCCGAAGATTGCTTCTTGATCTCCATCTTCTACTCTTGGGTAATGAATAGGAGCGAGCTGTGAAAGAGGGATAAATCCTTTGATACCGTGCATATCGATGAGGAGACCTCCAAGATTTGCTTCTGTAGGTACTACGGTAATGATCGTGTCTTTTTCGAATTGTTCAATTACTGATTTCCATACATCGTACTGCAATAATCTCGTCACGGATACAATGTAATATCCGTCTTCATGTCTGATGTCTGGATTGATAATTTCAAGTTCAAGTTCGGTACCTCCATCCAGATTTACTTTTGATCTTTTGAGTTCTTTTGCTTCTTTTGCGAGGATTACTCCTGTGAATGCTCCATTTTCGCAGTCAACTAAAACACCGTTTTCTATTTCTTTGAGGATGGTTCCTTTTACTTTTTGTCCTTCCTTAATAGAAGGCACGATAAACTGGCTTGTGGAAGCCGTTGCCTTTTTTGCCATTAGGATATAAAATTAGGAAATAAAAATGCTGAACGTGATAAACGCTCAACTATACTTTTAGACCAGTTTTCTTTGAAATATCTGCATAAGACTCCAAATTTGTTTCTTTGAGGTATTTCAAAAATCTTCTTCTGTGAGCTACTTTTTGTAAGAGTGCTCTTTTTGCATCAAAATCTTTTTTGTTTTTTGCGAGATGTTCTTGAAGCATCGTGATTTGAGCGTTGAGACGTTCGATTTGTGCTTCTGGAGATCCTGTGTCGTTGTCATGTCTTTTGAAAGACGCGATCGCTTTTTTTTCAGCCATGGGGTAAAAGATAAAAGAATAAAAAGTCTGTTGCTTCCTCTTCACGTTTTGTGCGGTGAGGAGGGTGCAATGACGGCAAACAAACGCCAACAGGGGCTTATTCCGTTTGAGGCGATGTTTCTATTCATTATAGGTAAACGGAAGGAGAATGCAAGTCGATTTCTCTTTCTGATTCTCCCGTTTTTGTGATAGAAAGAGAAGCATAAGGTCAGATTTCCAGTTGATCAATTCGTTTGGGCCACTCAATGAGGAGATACTCATATTCATTCATTTGATCCAAAATCCCTTTTTCTATGAGTTGCTGGAAACTTTCTAATCTGTACATATCCAGGTGCAAAAGCTTATTATCATAGATATTCAGGTAGGTGTAAGTGGGGGATTGAACTTGTGCAGGATTGATCCCCAATCCCTCGGCGAATCCTTTTGCAAAGGTGGTTTTCCCCGCTCAAAGCTCTCCCTCTAAGGTGATGATGTGGTGAGTTTTGGCGAGCTGTTTTCCGTATTGGTGCATTTCTGCAGGGGAGTGGATAAGCATTGAGAAGCAGTAGAAGACTAAAAGAAAAATCAGATTTGTTTGTATAGTATAGGAATTTGAGGAGAGGTTTCAATAAGAACGAAAAGGGAAAAAAGCCCCCCGAGGTTTCGGGAGACTTGGTTTCTGTGAGTTTAGCAATCTAAACTAACTAGCTAAAGCATACTTTGTTCTGCTTTTTTTCATTTTTTTCATTGGTATTACTACAGGACTCGCGGTACCTTCCCCGTCAGCAGTGAGCATTATTTCGTTATGGCGTTCTGCCAAAGGATGTTCGTATTCTGCTAAGGCATGGAAGTTGTCGATGAGGTATTGTTTTCCTTTTTCTTTGATCAATTTCATTTGCTTAGTGTAAATGTTATTGTTTGCCAGCAAGCTGTCTTGGGTGTTTTCGATGATGAAAGCTCCATTGTCATTGATAGCTTTGGTTTCTTTCCATTCTTGATAAGCAAGTCTTTTCTGCTTTTTTCTCTGATCTACATTGTGGCGATCAGCTTTAGGAAGCTGAATTGGATTGATGGCAGAGGTGGAAACAATTTCCTGTTGTGTTGTTGTATACATTGATGTGGTTGGTAAGATGGTAAAAAGTGTTGGTATGAATTACGATATTTTCATCAAATCTTGAAAAGTTTCTCGTCGTGATTTAGTTCCAGCTGAGTCCTCAGCTTTTTTCTCCTGTGGATCAGTATCTACAGTAGAGGATTCTAAACTACGCACTAAGAGATTTGCTAATTCTCCTCTCGTGATCAATCATTCTCCTTGAGTGGCGGGCTCAATGTTGCTTTGAGTAGTAGCCGATACGATTGGCACAACTTCGTGCCGAGAAAGAAGTCTATCAGATTGGAAATTAACGCCTCACGATGCTTGAGAAAGTAGTGTAGTACACATTTTAAACTCAAGACAATATTCAAGATAAGGAGCAAACGAGGCAGTTGTTGGAACATTCAGTAAAGGTTTTAAGTAATAAAAGCTGTCTATAAAAGACTGAGTTGCTCATTTTTTGAGCAAAAGGGTTCTCGCTATCATGATGACGAAATCTTTATTTTCGATAGGGGCATCAGGATAAAATCTTCCTCAAACACCAGAAACAATTCCGAGTTTAGAAAGTCTTTGGATCTGGTCCAAATACGGAGAACGGCTAATATCACTAAAAACAGGTAAAGAACGTTCATTCAGCTTTAGATTAAAGCTGGCTACTACCAACTGAGCTAATTCTTCTTTGAGTAGGAAAGTTTCACTACTATAGGAGAGAACGGGAGGAGTATTTACTAATGAAGGATTTTTTTTCTCCATCAATAAGAGAATATCCCTAGCTTCAGATGGGCGGATAAGCTCCTGTGAGCGATCACTGCCATCAGCATTTTGTAATGCTAATTTTTGCAGGAATCATAATTCATATGCACTATTCATCTTTTTTGCAACCTCATCAGGTACATTGAAAGAAAAATACATTTTTTCTGTCAACCCTTCTAGGTCTGTACTGTCAATTCACTGTTTCAGACGATAAGTATCCATCACTACCCTAATGAAGTCACTTATACGTACGTGGTACTTAGGATGATAACTGTTGGCTTTTTGCAAGAGTCCATTGGAATAGAGCACCAAAATCGCATCTTTATACCTGGAGTCATGGATGTCGTCAAACACTTCCGGTAAGGGACGTGGATCTGCCAAACTAATACTTGCTACGCTGGTAGCAGGTGTTGGTAAGACTTCGGAAAAAGAGGGACTTTCCTCTGTAGTAGAGGAGGTGGGTGTACCTAGGACCTCGTTTCGAAGCGAAGTGGCTTTATTAGCAACTTGCTTTTCGAGGGAAGCAAACAGATTCTCATTTGATATTGAGGGGATTGTTTCTTCTGATGGACTAGGAGTGGAGATAGTAGCGGAAACATTCGTTGCGAAAACTCCTGAAACCGTATACACGACTCCGACCAAGATCATCATAAATGCCACAATGCTCAAAAATCCTAAGGATTTCTTTTGCTTGTTGTTGTGCATAATAATAAAGGATTAGGGAATAAATCTGGATGTGTGTAGAACCAGATGTTTTTTCCCTTAATGGAACATCAGATTTGCCGGCTGATCATAGTTCATTTAAGGTTTCCCTGTGTGTTCTTGTCCCCTTTCATTGACAATTGCACACGTATATTATATATATTTCTTATTATTTGTCAATTTTTTGAAGAGATTTTCATTACTGTCCAAATAACGAATAAAATAGCAGTAAAGAACTGGTAAAGTTTTATTTGGACACTAGTGGTTAAAAAAACATACGTTTAAAAATGTCCATATATATATATAAAATTATTTAAAGAAATCCAAGTCGAAGTGCTTAAAAAAGTAGCTGATTTTTTGACGAGAAATTTTTTTTGAGTATACTTAGAGGTAGATTATTTTACCTTTATGTTTTGAAAAAATGAAAAAGTGAACCTTATCATTTGTAGCTGTACTGAGCCTTTTCCTTATTGGAGTATTGGTTTATCAATACAC
>JAISKI010000032.1 GCA_031261265.1 Candidatus Peribacteria bacterium | reverse complement strand
GCGTCTACACCGCCGAATTCTTTGAAAAGAATGGCTTTCCCCTCCATCACGGGAAGTCCCGCCAATCCTCCGATATTTCCCAGTCCGAGTACGGCGGAACCGTCGCTCACGATGGCGATGGTGTTGGATTTTCGAGTGAGGTCGTAGGCGGAAGCAGGATTTTTTTCTATTTCCAAGCAGGGTGCTGCTACGCCAGGTGAGTAGTAGGTTGAGAGGTCCTCGGCGGTCGCGAGAGGGACTTTTGAGTGGGTTTCTAGTTTCCCTTTGTGTTCAAGATGTGCTTGTAAAGCAAGTTGTCCGTAGTCCATATTCAGATTTTTATAGAATAAATTTTTCAGTGGTTAGCTGATGTATCAGTATGTTGGTTTGAGGGGATTTTTCAAGTGAAAATGGGAAAAATAAATACTGAATGAAAAAAAGGCTAGTAAATGAACATTCACTAGTCCTTAAATTTTTGAGTTTAGTTTGCCATCTGTTCTTCATAATATTCAGAATAATATTCCCAATTATTAGCATAACAATCAGCATATTCTTCTCTAGAGTTTACAGAAAACACTGCCATTCTTTTTTCCCACTCTTTGAAATCACATCCAAATGTTTCTTGGATTTTTTCCATAAACTCTTTGCGAACTTGTAGCCAAATTTCCATCAATTTGAATCCTTCTTCCCAAGAGTTAAAGTCCATTTCCCACTCTGATAGATTTTCTGGCGTTATATCAATTCCAATAGAAGTGAATAATCCTTCTTCCTGAATTTTTGTCACAAGTTGATGTTGTAGATATTCTGTAATATCGGAGATTCCTTCATTACAAAATTCAATTTTTACGCATTCTACCTCGTTATCAATGCTAAAAGTTGCCTTAAACTCGCAAAAATGTTCCTCTCCATAAATCCATGCCAAAATAGAGGGGACACAACTTTCATATTTATGGGAGTTTAACCATAATATTCCTGGAAAAAATCCTGGGAATGATTCCATTTTTGTTTCTAACTCCATAAGTTTCTGAAAATCTCTTTCATAACTTTCTTTCCTACTCTTTTCCATACTTTAATTTTTTTAATGTGTTTATATTAGCAATTTTTTTTATTTTCTGAATATTAGCTAATAGTAATAAAAAGTCAATAGAGAATTAAAAAGAGTATATTTTTATAATCATACAAAAGAACATTAAGGGCAAATCCCTACTACAAACTCACCTTTCACGCTCATATCTCAATTTTTCATCATCGCTTCTACTTCTTCCAAACTTCCCGTGAAATACTGCTCAAAGAGTTTGCTAATCTCTCTGGCAATGCTGATTTTTCCGTGAAATCACATCTCCCTGAGTTCGGAAATCAGTTTTTCTATTCTATGGACGGATTCATAAAAAAAAGTCGGAGTTTCTTCACTTATCATCTTTTTTAATGCCGTCTGCCTGCCTTTTTTCTGCGGGAGAAAGCCGAGAAAGGTGAAAATAGTCGTATCAAATCCTGCTCCTACGATTGCGGGGACGAGGGCGTTTGCACCTGGGAGAATGGTATAGGGAAGGGCGTTTTCATTACAGAGCTGAATGAGGGATTTTCCAGGGTCAGAAAGTCCGGGAGTGCCCGCTTCGGAAACCATCGCGACTTCGTTTTTAGTAATCAGATTTTTATAGTGGTTTAGTTTGCTTTTGTCTGTAAAGCTCGTGAGTGCATAAAATTCCTTGTTGCTGTAATCGATGTCGTACATTGCGAGGAGTTTTTTCGCGGTTCTGGTATCTTCGCAGAGAAAATATTTAATTTCTTTGAAAAGTCTGAGTGCTCTGAGGGTGATATCCTCCTTATTTCAGATAGGTGTGGGAATGAGATACAGCATAGAAAAGACTAAAAGATAAAAAGCTGATTTCTATGAGGTATACACAGAAATAATATTCTCAAAAGGATGGAATCCCTTTTCCACCAAATCTCCAATTCCCAACGCAAGCGGAGAAGGTAATTCTTTCCAGTCATACCAATTCCATGCTACACATTTATCAGGTTCTTTATTTTCTAAAGTACCACTTTCATAGTCACAAACCAAAAAAATGGTAATCCAGTGTTGTTGCTCCTGTAAATGTCTTTCATTGGTAAATCCAATAAATTGGCAATTAGTGATAGAAAGTCAGGTTTCTTCTAACGTTTCTCTTTTAGCACAATCAATCAAATCTTCATAAAATTCTAGTCTCCCTCCAGGAAAAGCCCATTTTCCTTCTCCTGTTTCTCCGACTGCACTCCTCTGTCCCAAAAGGACTTTTCCCTCCTTACGAATAATAGTTCCCACTCCAATACGTGGATAATTTGGAAAAGAAATTTCATTCATGATACTATTGCAATTAGCAAAAATAAAAGTACATAAAGTATAACAAAACCTAGGAAAAAAACAATCATAAATCTGTAGAAGAAGTTTTAGTGATACTTAGACAGGATTTTTATTCTACAATTTCAACAACTCAATTTTTCACCTTAATAATTCCCTCCTCAACCAAACCTGCCACAATTTTTTCTATGTCCTTGTGAGGGAATTCTGATTTGATGTGGGGTATTGTTAATGTGGTTTGCTTCGGCTTCGCCTCGCAATGACGAGATGTTGGATGGAATTGTTTGTTGTTCGGATAGGGACAAGCCCTATCCCTACGTGGTTCGTTATATGGTTCGTTGTGTGATTTGTTGTGTGGGGTATTGGTATTTACCAGTTGTTTAATAATTCGTCCTCTGACCTCGCGGTCTGAACCTTCAAATTTGGACTGCTTACTCACGGATTTGATTTTCGTCTTCTTTGCGGTGAGATAGGTGGCTCCGTAGTCCATTAAGGCATTGTGTCGATCTCTGCTCCTTCACGGAGGAATCAGCTTTTTAGCTCTTTCTTCTAGGTCCTTCATCGAGATGTTTTCGTCCAGTTTCAAGAGAAAAATTAGTACGCGTCTGATATTCGTATCAATGACGGCTTCGTCCATATTTCGAGCAAACGCACAAATCGCACTCGCGGTGTAGGGTCAAATTCAGGGAAGTTGCAAGAGTTCTTCTCTGCTGTGAGGTGGTTCGCCGTGGTAGGTTTCTACGATGACTTTTGCACATTCCTGCAATCTCAGAGCTCTACTATTAAATCATAAACCTGACCAGTGTTGCAACAGTTCGTGTTTGGAGAGGGTGGCGAGGGCTTCGTAGGTGGGGATGTCGTTCATTCGCTGGGTTCGGTAGGGGAGGACGCGAGAAAGCTGGGTCTGCTGGGACATTACTTCGCAGATGTGAATGGCGTAAGGGTTGGTAGTTTCTCTCCGTGGGAAGTGGCGTCAGGATTTGGCGTATCGGGTGAGGATTTTAGTTTGGAGGTGTTGGATGTGGAGTAATCCCTCTTGTTCACAACCCCCTCTTCCGTCGCTCATTACCTCCTCGTTCCTCGTCGTCTTCGCTCCTCCCTCTCCCCCTGACAGGGGAGTAAACTCAACAGACAACCTGTGCATACAGTTTGCCCCCCTGTCAGGGGAGGTGCCCGTAGGGCGGAGGGGTTGCTTACAAGAGTGGGGGGTGTTTTCAAATGTTCATTTTTTCATTATTTAGAGATGTGAGTTGTAAAGCTGAGAATTTTGACTTGACATTATTACCGATATATATATAATTAAATTATCAACATAAAGTTTTCTTTATTGCGATACGCAAGACCTACGAAGCAGTAAGAGTAGGAAATAATACATAAATAAAATGAAAAGAATAATAATTGGATTGATTCTACTCTTGGGCTGTGGATTTCTGATTTGGTTCCAAAACCATTTCGATAATCCGGAGATCGTTTCAAATGGTATGATTTGGGCAACGTGTATTCTATGTGGAGCTGGTGGACTCACAATACTATGTAGTTCTCTAAGCATGTATTACACGCGTCGCACTTGGCGACGACCGCCATTGGTATAAGGAGAATATTATTTGGATGCTACGATTACAATCGGGAGCATTCTTTTTTTTTAACTGAACCGCAAATACAGCGTAATCAGCACAGCTACTCGTACAACTACAATCAGATAAAATCGGACTAAGAATTTCGTTTTAACGGTCTTATGACGCCAGACTCCCATTGCGAGTAAAGCTCCCAAAAATCCACCTAATGCACAGAAAGTGAGCAGACTTTTTTCACTAATTCTCCATTTTTGTAAAACGGCTTTCCACTTATCGATTCATCGGAGAATGAAGGTGGCGAGGTTAATGAGAAGGAGGTAAGAGAGGATAATTCGGATTCGTAAGGACATGAAGTATATCAGAAGTAAAGTAGGGACAAGGCTTGTCCTTGTCCGAATAGCAAAATTACCGTGTTTGTCAGTATCTCAATATATACGAGATTGATAAAAAAATGCAAGAACAACAAAAAATTTGAACGCCCAGCGAATAAGCTTGATGCGTTCTTTTTATATCTTTTTTTTCTTAATAATCTTCGAATAGTGATGCTTTAGTTTTCAGCCTTTTTCTTTTATTTTAGCCACAATTTCTCCCCTCTGTACACGGACAATCAAAAGAGTAATAAAAAGCAAAATTCCTGCATCTAGCACACTTACCAAAATAAAGAGCCAATCGAAAAGGACAAACACTCCATAAAAAACAGAAATCAGATAATAGACAAACCACAAAAAATAGGTTGTAAAATTCGCAGAAGGTATTCAATGAAGTAAATCTTTGATGGTAGGAAAATAGGCAATCAACGAAATCACCCCACTTACCCCATACAAAGCCGTTAATATTCAGATCAAGAGATGGGTATTCATGCTAAGAAGAGAAGATCAATTAAAAGAACTTTTTTTTCGATAAATGCAATTTTTTTAGTCTCTCAGCCACATAAAGCTTTTTTTTGTACACCATCCATGCAAAATTCCCAATAAACAGCACGAGTTCAAAAATAAGGAGAAACGAAACAATCCAGTTATTCATCACAAAAATCGCATACAAAAAGAAAATAATTGAGGTCAACAACCGAAACAGATAGTCACGGACATTTCCCGTAATAAATTCATCATCACTTTTCGTCACTTTAGGAATATACGCACTAAAGGTAGCCAATCCCATTATCCCATACAAGGTAATGAAAATCCGCAGGAGCCATTCTACAATCATGTGAGAAAGGGAAAAGAAATAAAAAAGCAGAGGGTTCTTCCTCTTAAGTATACTCATAAATGCAAAAAAAACAATTTTTCAGGGAGTTTTTTGTTTTTATATTGCATTTCAACCAATAAAAAATATAAGAATAAGCATATCATTTACCTTTTTATCACACCTTTCAATGTCTTTCCCCTTAGAAACCATCGTTGCCCGAGCCAAAAGAAGAGCCTTCGCCTACCCAGGATCCGAAATTTACGGTGGACTCGCCAATGCACGAGACCTCGGACCTTACGGAGCGGAACTCAGAAGAAATATCATTGACGCTCGATGGAAGCACTTTATCCAAGAAAGACCTGATATGGTGGGACTAGACGCTGCAATTTTGATGAACCCAAGAACCCGAGAAGCCAGCGGACATGTAGGGAATTTTTCTGACCCATTGGTGGATTGTAAGAAGTGTCAGTATAGAGACAGAGCTGATAAATTGATTGAAGAACATATCCACAAAAATAGCCTCACTCTCCCACAAATCCAAGAAAAAATAAAAGTAGACTCCCTGACTCCTGAGGCACGACCATTTGATCAGCAGACAGCTTTTTTGAATGAATTTAAGGTAAAATGTCCAAAATGCTGAGCCGTAGACTGGACAGAGCCAAAAAAATTCAACCTGATGTTCAAAACGGAACAGGGAGTAATAGAAGGAGAGGGAAAAGACATTTACCTCAGACCCGAAACCGCCCAAGGAATTTTCGTAAACTTCAAAAATATCCTCGATACGACCAGAGTCAGAATCCCTTTTGGAATCGGACAAATCGGAAAATCATTCAGAAATGAAATCACTCCTGGAAATTTTATGTTCCGTGTGAGAGAGTTTGAACAAATGGAGATTGAATATTTTGTGGAAAATGATGAAAAAATCTGACTAGAACGATTACAGAAATGGAAAGAAACCAGTGAAGAACGATGGGTTGAGAAAATCGGAATCAATAAAGAGAAACTCAGATTTAGAGAACACGACCCAAAAGAGCTCGCTTTTTACAGCAAAGGAACTTGGGATGTAGAATACACCTTTCCACGAGGACGAGGAGAATTGCAAGGAATCGCATATAGGACGGATTATGACTTGAAACAGCATATGGAATTTTCGGGGAAAGATTTGCAATACACCGACCCGATGACGGGAAAAAGATATGTCCCTCATGTGATAGAACCAAGCCGAGGACTGACGAGAGCGATTTTGACGGCAATGATTGATGCATATGATGAAGAAGAGTACACCAACCAAAAAGGAGAAAAAGAAATCAGAACGGTAGCCAGATTTCATAAAAATATCGCTCCTGTGAAATTCGCCATTCTACCGCTGATTAAGAAAGATGAAGCCCAAGTAAAAATCTGAGAAGAACTTTTCAAAAAGCTGAGCAAACAATACAAGTGTGAATACGACGACAACGGAGCCATCGGAAAAAGATACAGAAGACAAGATGAAATCTGAACTCCTTACTGTATTACGATCGATCAGCAGAGCTTAGAAGACGGAACCGTCACTCTCAGAGACAGAGACACCATGCAACAAACCAGAGTAAAACCCGAGGATATAAGTTTGTAAACCAAAAAATTATCTTTTTTCCCACAAAATTTTACTACATCAGACTTCGAGCTTTCATCAGCCCATTTTAAGTCAATTCATAGAATAGCAAACCAACCTCAAGCTTTGCTGATGGGACCCACTTCTTTTTTAATCAAATGCGGGGTGGGTTTCGGCAAAGCATCCGTATTCCAAACCTTCATAGCAATACACAATCGAGGGCGTCTGAAAGCTCTTGAATTTTCTTTGGATACTTTCTTTTTTTCAAGAAAAAGAAAGTATCTCTCCGAAGGAAACGCAAAAAAAGCCTAATAAATAAACCTTACCCAGCCAACAAAATTTCTTCCTCATCCAAAATCCATTTCTCAGCAAAGCTTCATAATTGAAGTTTTTTGCTTTGTTTGATTATTCTGACTTCTTCTTTTTCGATACCATACCACTCCATCAAATGCTCACACACCTCATGAAGATCAGCGAGTTTCTCCTTTTTATCCTCAAGCTGAGTAGCATTGAGAAAAGACTTCACATCATCAAAAAACTTTTGTAGTAGTTTTGTTTGAAACTCCTGGTCAGAAGCTTTGTGGAACTCACATTTTCTGCCATCAGCAGTAATGTGGTGAGGGAGATGATCCCTGACGAGCTTGTTGTGTTTCATGGCTGAAGAAGTAAGAGATAAAATATTCTGCAAACTTACTAGCATTTTGAACAACCTTTTACGCAATGAACACATTTTCCTATAAGACTATATTTCGAATTTTAATATCATTCGCCATACCAACACCATAGGTCATTCTGAACGGAAGCCGATACTTCGGCTGGAGTGAAGAATCTTTGTCAATTAAATTTCTTTTTTTAATTTTTCAAACTGTCTTCTCATTGCATTAAATCATCTCGATAAGGATTACCTTTTTCAATTAAAGCTATCTTTTTTTCTCTTACTCGTCATTTTATCTTCTTTTCCCATTCAATTGCTTCTATAATCGTGGGGAACTCCTGAAACCAGACTAAATGATGAATATGATATTTCTTTGTAAATCAATCTACAACTTCTTGTTTATGCTGCCCTATTCTCTCATATAAGTTGGAAGTAACTCAAACGTAAAGAACTCCTCTTTTTTTACTTGCAAGAATATAGGTATATCATCACTTCATTATCCAATATCATAATAGAGGTAAAAGGATTTCTAAGTTTTACAAAGATTCTTCATTCCTCCCGCTATAAGCGGGATCCATTCAGAATGACAAACCGCTATCCAATAAACCCTACTACTCAATGATCTCTTTTCCCATATACGGCTGTAAAACTTTTGGAATGCGGATTTTTCCATCTGCAGTCTGATTATTTTCTATGATGGAAATCAAAATACGAGGCGTAGCTACTGCCGTATTATTCATGGTATAACAGAACTTAATATTTCCTTCACTATCGCGATAACGCAAATTTAGCCTTCTAGCTTGAAAATCCAAAAAGGAAGTAGCAGAATGTGTCTCTCCATAGCTCTCACGAGATGGCATCCAACATTCAATATCATGAGAATCATATTTTCCAATCGCTAAATCCCCTGCACAAAGCTGAAGCACGCGATACGGTAATCATAAATCTGAAACAATTTCCTCGGCATTAGCCAAAATCTGAGCATGCAGTTGATCAGACATCGCCACATTTTCAGGCAAAAGTATCACTTGTTCTAATTTATTAAACTGATGCACTCTATAGAGTCCCGCCGTATCTTTTCCATAACTTCCCGCTTCGCGACGATAACAAGGAGAAAGTCCCACAAACTTTTTTGGCAAATCTGCCTCCTGTAAAATATCTCCTGTATGATAGGAAGTCAGTGGGATCTCCGCTGTGGCAATCATCCATTGATCATCTCTTTCTAATCGATATGCATCTTCTTCTCCTCCAGGAAAATATCCTGTCCCTACTAAACAATCCGTATTTACAATATTAGGCACAGCAAAAGGCTGAAATCCTTTTTTAACGATCTTTTGCAAAGCATACTGAAGCACTGCCTGTTCAAGCAACATCCCGTCATTTTTCAAGAAATAACTACGAGCTCCTGCGATTTTTACTCCCCTTTCAAAATCCACCATATCATATTTCTTCATCAACGTAATGTGATCCACTACAGGAAAATCAAACTGCGGAATCTCTCCCACTTTCTTGATCTCCACATTTTCTGTTTCGTCTTTCCCCGCTGGCACTTTAGGGGAAAGGAAATTTGGGACTCTCAATAGGAGAGTATTCAGATTTCTCATCAACTCAGTATAATCCGTTTCCATAGTCTGCACATCAGCTTTCAGGGCTTTTGCTCACTCATAATCCTGTTTGGAAGCCAATTCTTTTTGTTGAAATTTGAGAGCGTCAATTTGCTGTTGCAAAACTTTTCTCTCATCATCCAAGGTAAGAATAGCGTCAATATCTACGGAACTTCCCCTCTTATTGAGGTCAGCTTTGTATTGATCATAGTTTTCACGAATCTTTTTCAGGTCTAGCATAGGAAAAAAGGAAGATTAAATAATAAAGGTCAAAGCTTTTCTAACAGAAATTGTAGAAATTATAAGAAAAAATGCAAGCTAAAATTAAAAATCTGACTTTTTTCTTATTTCGGCTTGACTTTGCATATATAAATCCTTATTTTAAGAGTCGCCCAAAAGTTGGGTAAATAATAAAAATTAATAAAATTTATGGACAGAAAAGCAGAAACAAAGAGCTTAAAAAGAGCTCTAAGAAACGAACTCGGATTTAAAAATCTGGAAGTCTCACGAGTCAAAAAAAACACTCTCAAAAGACACAAACTTCATGTGCTCAATAGCTATGAAGGAGGCGAACTTTTGGATATTGGCATTCCGGTAGATACAATTGTATTGGGAAGTCGGACAACCAGACAAAAGTTTCCAGCATTAGAAGCTAAAGCTAAAACAATTCTTGAACGTTTCAAACTGTAACCTTTTGTATTAAGCCCCATTTTGGGGCTTTTTGCCTGTTAAAAAAGTTCAAAAAAATCAGCTTGACTTTAGATATATATATCAGTACATTCTTCAATGCTCTATCATGTGGATAGATGAAAATAAAATATTAATTTAAAAAAATTTGTTATGTGTACATCAAAACTAAGTGCAACAGCACTGAGAGAAAATCTCTCAAAACAAGGGTTCCGAGAGGATTCTGGGAGTAGGTTTGTCGTTGAAGGAAAGGACAAAAAAACAGAAAATGAGTTGATCACCCTGAAAGAAAAAGGGTGGCTCGCCATCCAAAAAAGGGATGGTCGGTACATCAAGTTCTTTGTCTTGGTAGAAGAAAAAGGACTCTCAGAATGTTGGAAACGATGTGTAATCTATCTAGATTCTCACAAAGTAGAAACATTCCTCCGGAATTTATTTCCAGAACCTGTAGCTGTTGCCGTTTAACGCCATCATATTGATGGTCGTATAAGAGCTTATATGGAAGATATTCTTCCCTCTATAAGCTCTTTATTTAGATCTGTAATTCTATCACCATGCCAGAACCACAATTTCTCCCCCTCCTCCTAGGAATTATCCTTTGAGCTATCATAGGCTACCTTTTCGCAAAAATTGTCCTTCGCTCTGCGATCCAAGACGCTAGAAAACACTCTACAAAACAAGCCAGAAGTGTCATTCTCTGAGATGTGACCGAAAAAGTCGCTCCCGCTCTTCCAGGATTTCCCTACAACTGCAAAGACCTCGTTTTCATAGGAAAAGGTATCGACTATTTGGTCTTTGATGGACTAGCCAGTGGAGAATTACAACAAATTATCTTACTAGAAATAAAAAGCTGAACCTCCACGCTCAATAGAAATGAAAGAATGATAAAAGAAGCTATTGCTAGAGGAAAAGTCAGCTATGAAATTTTCAGAGTCAATTTATAGTATCCCTTTCCGTTAAACAACCCCTCTTCCGTCCTCCTCATCGGATAGGGACGAGCCCTATCCCTACTTGTCGTCCTCCCTCTCTCCCGCTGTACAGCGGGAAGATAAACTCTATTCAACGAACGAACCGTTATTCGGAGTTTTCCCTGCTGTACAGCAGGGTGTCCGTAGGGTGGAGGGGTTGTGAGCCTAAAACTCACAATTCTTCGGTGTCCTCGGAAACGGCAACACATCACGAATATTCTCTATTCCCGTGATATACATCAATAATCTCTCAAATCCCACTCCAAATCCCGCGTGGGGAACCGTTCCATATTTACGAAGTTCGAGATACCATCGGTAGTCCTCTGGCGTCCCTACTCCCATATCGATAATTTTCTGCGTAAGCACATCGAGTCTATCTTCCCTCTGGGAACCACCGATAATTTCCCCGATACCTGGTGCCAACAAATCCATCGCGGCAACGGTTTTCTCGTCGTCGTTGAGCTTCATATAAAATGCTTTGATTTCCTTTGGATAATCGATTACAAAGACGGGACCTTTGAAATATTCCTCGGCGATGTAGCGTTCGTGCTCGGTTTGCAAGTCCATACCTCGGGAAACGGGGTACTCGAAATTTTTACCAGATTTTTTTAATACTTCGATAACTTCGGTATAGGTAATGCGTCAAAAAGCTGATTGCGTGAATTTTATCAGTCTGTCTTTCACTTCGGGATTGACGAATTTTGTGAAAAATTCCAGTTCGGGTTCTGCATTTTCGAGCATATATTTGAAGACGAATTTCAACAAATCCTCTGCCAAATCCATATTGTCCTTCAAGTCCGCAAAGGCGATTTCTGGCTCAATCATTCGGAATTCTGAGGCGTGGCGAGCGGTGTTGGAGTTTTCTGCACGGAAGGTTGGTCAGAAGGTGTAAATTTTTCCAAATGCTGTCGCAAAAATTTCTCCTTCGAGCTGACCAGAAACGGTGAGGGAAGCCTGTTTCCCAAAAAAATCTGCGGTATAATCAGGTTTTTCAGCAGTTCCTTTTGCTACTCTCTCTAAATCTAAGGTGGTCACTTGAAACATTTCTCCTGCACCTTCTGCATCAGAGGAAGTGATAATCGGCGTATGAGCGTAGACAAAACCGTGCTCATTAAAATATTTGTGGATAGCGAAGGCGAGTAAGGAACGTACGCGAAATACGGCGGAAAAGGTATTTGTCCTCGGTCTCAAGTGTCCAATCGTGCGGAGATACTCCATTGTATGTCCTTTCTTTTGGAGAGGATAGTCTGAAGGAGAAGTCCCGACAATCGTGATAGTTTTTGCTTTCAGCTCAAAAGGCTGTTTCGCTCCAGGGGATTCTACGAGCTCTCCTTCGATAGTGAGGGAAGAGGAGATTCCGAGTTTGCGAACTTCTTCGAAATTTGGAAGAGTATCATCGAAAACAATTTGGAGATTTTTGAGATAAGAACCGTCATTGAGTTCGATAAATCCGAAGGTCTTGGAGTCGCGAATGGTGCGGATTCGTCCGTTGACGATGAGAGTTTTTCCGAAGAGGTCGGTGTGAGATTTATAAATCTCAGAAATAGCAGTAGCAACCATAATACAATAGGATAAAGGATAAATTCAGTCCCAACTATAAAAATATGTATCAACAAATCAAGGTCATAATTGTATTTTTTCTGTCAATAATGAGGAGAGGATAAAAAATCTCTTGCATTTGTTTGACAAATCAGTGCATATTAAGTATAATGAAAAGGAATCCTTTTATTCTAAAACAAAAAAATCCCCATGACTACAAATTTCACAAAAATCTGATTACTTCTCCTTTCTGCTACGATAAGCGGGGGAGCTTTGTACACTCTGGCACAGCAAATCACTATTCCTATCTGACCAGCTAAACATGAATCCACTCTGGTAGATCTCCGACTGGGAGAACAAAATAATGACCAGATCATCAGATTAGGGACAAATAAAGAAGTGATCATCCCTGGAGGTCTTATCGTTGGAGAGGTGAATACTAATACTATTTCTTCTCCAGGTATCCTTGCTACTATTGCAGGAGGAAGCGATAATCATATTCAAGGAACATCTAATAACTCTACCATTGGGGCTGGAGAATCTAATAATATCAATGGTGCCACAAATTCCACCATCGGAGCAGGTAGAACAAATGAGATTAAACAAAACGTGGAATCTTCTTTTGTAGGTGGAGGAGATGCTAATATCATTTCTGCTTCGTTTTCCAGTATTGTGGGAGGAAAAAATAATACTATCTCGTCCCCACGCTCTATCATCCCTGGTGGGACAAATAATACTATTAATGCAGGAGCAGATTATAGTTTTGTGGCTGGACAGAGAGGGGTGGTAAATAATGAAGGAACGTTTATTTGGAGTGATTATAGTGAAAGTTATGAATATACTCAGCCTTGGATGAATTATGATTGAAATATCCAATCTACCACCTGAAACACCTTCCTCATCCGTGCACTCAATGGGATGTCTATCAACACTCATTCCGCTATTGCAGGAGTAAATGTAAATATTGCAGGAGCAACACAAATTGGAAAAGAAAATAAGCTTGCTCAAAACTGTGCAGGAGCTACAGGAGCACTTCTTTCTGGAACTTACGAACAGCAGGACGGTTGTCTCTACTATTGTGATGGAAACCACCGACAACTTCTCAATACCGATACTCCAGGTAATGCTCAACGCTGTGGAGAACAAAGTCCCTACAGTGGAAATATTGCTTATACCAAGTGTACACTTTATGGAGACATAAAAAAGCCTTACACGATGTCATTCAGAGCAGGAGAAAGTATCTATGCCTATAGTGTACCCTCAGACCCTAACTGTGCGAACAAGAAAAGATTACTTACCTGTCAGAGAAATGGGAAATGGGATAATGAAAACTATAAATATCTCCACTGTACTAAAACCAACTAAACATCTCATTCTTGCGGACGAAGCAATCCAAACAGTTAGATTGCTTCGCTTCGTACTCTTAACTCCTTTGCTCGCAAGGACAAAATACAAACACCTCGTCGGATGAACGAAGTGGATGACGAAACAATCCAAATACACAAAAAGCCGTAGAGAATCCTCCACGGCTTACTGCTTTATTGTTTTACGATTTTTTGGGAAAGAACCTTCCCATTCTTTAAGAACACCTGTACCACATAAATCCCAGCAGAGAGATGAGATACTTCCACTTCTCTGATGTCCCCTATTCTTTCCAAAACTTTATTTCCCGAGATAGCATGGATAGCCAGTCGTTGAATTGGAGATTCTGAGCTAATAAAGAGCACTGACTGTACGAAACTAGGAGAAATAAAAAGTTTTTCTTTCATCTCTATTATTCCAGAACCCGAAGACCCAGTGATAACAACTTTAATCCCTACTCTTTCAATAGGGCAACTAGGACCAGAACGAGTCTGTAGGTAATACGTACCCGAACTTGTAATTTGATACGTAAGTACCCCAGCAGCAATAAAATTTTCATCTCCATACCTAAACAATACTTTCCCATAATCCGAATTACTAAAGAGACTACTTAATTGTATCTCTACATAACTCTCTGCAAAAATCGTGCCATAGATAGGATAAGATGTACCATTAACTGTTAAATCTCCTAAAGGATCATTAAAATCTCTTAAATGTTCTTTTCCTGTGACTACTACACCGTCTATCTTGATCCACGGATCCGAGACATAGCTGATCACATACCTGATGTTCCATGTGGAACCAGTTGATTTCTTCTTTAAAATAATGCCGTAAGAACCTGGTAATGAAGCACTTATATAGGAAGCCGGTTGACCATCTTGTGGATGTCCGATCGGACAAGAAGTTCCACCAACCATATCAAATACATCGGTGTTATACCCAATTTCTACTCCTGCTATTCCATATTCAGCAACAACTTTGATAACAAAAGGATCTAGAGTTGTATTCGTTGGCTGAGATTCAATCCACGAAGTAGGGATTTGATACCAATTAGCCCCCTTTACAGTAGCAACGTCATTGACTATAGTCAAATTCACCACATTTTGTCCTTGGATACTATTATTCCCCAGGAACACAATCGCCACGAGGACGATAAAAAATTTTACTGTTTTCATTTTAGTTTTTTTTATTTGTTTATATTTTTCTTATAGAAGTTTTTTCTTAATTATAACCATATACTTATATAAAGTCAAGTCTTATTTTCGTTTTTTCTCTCTTGTATTTTTCCGCTTTTTCCCTATGCTCTGATGTATCTTTACTCTTTCCTAGGGATTTTTTCTTATGCCTTTCCAACTTGAATCCGCCTATCAGCCCGCGGGCGACCAACCCAAAGCTATCCACGATATCGTGTCAGCTTTTGAAGAAGGGAAAAATAACATTACCCTCTTAGGTGCTACGGGGACAGGGAAAACCTTTACGATGGCAAATATCATCCAGCACGTCCAAAAGCCGACGCTCATTATCTCTCACAATAAAACCCTTGCTGCTCAGCTTTCTACAGAATTTAAACATTTTTTCCCACATAACGCGGTACATTATTTTGTCTCTTATTTCGACTACTATCAGCCAGAGAGCTATTTACCTGCCTCATGAACCTATATCGAAAAGGAAGCCACTATCAATCAAGAAATCGAGATGTATCGCTTGGCAACAATGGCTTCCTTACTTTCTAGGGATGATGTGATCGTAGTCGCTTCAGCCTCTTCTCTGTATGGACTAGGGCAGGCGAGATTTTTCCAAGAAAACTGTTTACAACTCAAAACGGGGCAGAGCTATAAATTCCAAGATTTGAAAAAGCAGCTTCTCCATATGCAGTACAAACCCGTTCATGGGAAAGTGGAGCCAGGGATGTTTGATCTTAAGGGGGAGATTTTGGAAATCTATTCCTCTACGGAAAAATTTGTCTATAAATGCTTTTTTGATGAGGACTATCTTGAACGCATAGAAATTCGTGACTCGTTGACTTTTGAACTTAAAAGACAGGCTCCACAAATTATCCTCTGGCCAGCCACCCAATATTTACAAAATGTAGAGGACTTAGAAGAGGTGTTGCAACAGATAAATGCTGAAAAAGAGCTTCGTGTCAAAGAATATGAAAAACTCTGAATGCTCGTGGAGGCAGAGAGAATCAAAAAGAGAGTAGAATACGACATCAGAATGATCCGTGAAACAGGATTTGTGAATGGGATTGAAACCTATTCGCTCTATTTTGATAAGCGTTTGCCTGGCGAAGCTCCAAATACTATTTTTGATTATTTCCCAGAGGATCTTTTGCTCATCATCGATGAATCCCATATGACCATCCCTCAATTACGTGCTATGGCTCAAGGAGATAGAGCTAGAAAAAATAATCTGATCAAATACGGATTTCGTTTGCCTTCTGCAATAGACCATCGTCCTTTGCGTTTCGAGGAATTAGAGGCGACCCTGGGTCGGAAATCGTTGGGAGAGATTCAATTGGATCAAGCTAGTGAAGTTTCTCCGTTGAGTAAAACATATACTATAGTTTCTGAACTGATCAATAAAAAAGCTAGAGAAGAGAATCAACTTTCTAATTTGCGTTCTAAACAGAAAAAAAATGCTAAATCGATTTTTCTTTCTGCGACCCCTGCAACCTACGAAATTGAACTTTCTGATGCCGTAGTGGAGCAAATCATTAGACCCACGGGATTGCTAGATCCGATTACTTATGTCTATCCAAAATCTTGAGAATATCATCAGTTGATTTCTTCTGTAGATACAGTAGTGAAAAAAAAGCCCTATCTTTCCGAATTTTTGCAGGAAGCTCCTGTCGGAGAGGATGAAAAAGAACTCTTAAAAGATCTCTTTGGAGAGGAGGAAGAGGGGAGCTAAAACCGATGAAAATATTCTAAAAAAAGAAAAGGTGAAAAAAGTCTGGTTTTTTTTGCTTTTTTGGGGCAGTATGAGTATACTTTAAGGGAGAATATTATTTTACCTTCTCCTGTTATCCTATGCCAGAAGAAAACCTCCTGCAGTCTTCCACTACTTTCTTACCATCGACAAGTAGTGATGTAGAGTCCAATGACTCTTCACTTACTTCTGCTACCCCTTCCGAATCTGAATGAGAGACCACCTCCTCTTCTTCTCCTTTTTGAAATCCTTTACCTGATATTACCGAACTTCAAGATGCTTCTGAGGTTTCTCCTCTGCAATTGTCAGAATTGAGCCCCGCATCAGGAGAAAAGTCTTCTAATATCTTCTTAGAAAATGGTGGAACGGAAGGAAAAGAAGATACGGAAAAGGAGAAAGAAAACTTTGTCTCCTCTTATATTAGACGATTTATCCTAGCCTCTGTTATCACGATTATCGATATCTTATTGATTGGACTTGCTTTTTCTTATCATATTTATCTCCAGCAGACCTCTCAAAAAACGGTAGATAAAGACTATCAATCTTTGGTTGGCTCCTATGAAACCTATCTCAGAGATGCTACAAATCTTTTGAAAATTAATAAAGAATTAGAATACACAGGACTCCCAATTAATACGCTCGCTGATATAGCAAATATAGACAAGATCACGAAATCTACTGATCTAACCTATGCAGAAAAAAAGACTCTCCTAAAGGGAAAAATTTCTAGCCTCCATAATATTGTAGTGACTCAAGCAAATGATATAGAAAATACGAAAAAAGATATTGCTAAATATGGATTCTTACCTCAGGAAATCAGAGGAATTCTTCAAAATGAGGAAGCTATTTCTGCGATTCAAAGATCTCTCAATTCTCTTGAGATTATCAAGTTTAGTACTGCAGTCAGAGTATTTTCTTATATGGATAGTGCTACCTCCCTCATTGGAGATGCTTTGAGAATGACAAAAGATAATGTTATTTCAGAGCTTGAGCTTTTATCTCAGAGAGGAGAAAAAGATATTACTGCATATGTATATATGTGTTATCTTAATCCCTTTGAAACTGCACAAGATTGTACTACTATTGGGGATCTGGATCTCTATTATCAGGACATTATCAAAGAACCAACTTTTGATAGGGCGGTCTTTAAAGGAATTATGAAATATATCGATATTATCTTAGAGCAGAGTGATGTACCAAGTTTTTCTATCCTCTTCCATGGATTTGATCCAAGCAAAGGGACGATCAGCTTTGATATTGAGATCAATACCACCAAACAAGATGAACTTAAACTGATTGCCAAGGGTATTAAAAATCCTCATATCTTCATCCTAACAAATCTGATCAATCTTTTAAAGCAGTCTGTCTTTATTATTGGGGCAGACATTGATACCAAGACAATTGCAATTTCTACCAGAAATATAGAAATGGGAAACACTTCTTATACGGTAAATACCTCTTCGAAACAGTTTAATCTTCCTATCCAAAAGGCGACTGAGAGAGAAATCTTTGATTATATTGATGTAGATTCTCTTCTCAATTTAGATCAACCTCCTCAGAGATCTCTAGAAGAAGCTGAAGAAATCTTCACTCCAGAAACAGAAAATACAGATAATGAAGAAAATGAGGCGAACTTTTGAGAGGAATTTATTAATAGTGAAGAAGACTTCCCAATTGCAGAAGAAGACTCTCAAATCCCAGATCCAATAGAAAACACTGATACTCCATCAGAGGTAGAAAATACTACTACCCCAGAAAGTACAGAGAATACTGATACTTCAGGTACAGAAAATACTAATGAAGAGGAAAATACTACTACTGAGGAAGACTTCTTTAATTAACCCCCCTTTTACCCCCTTATCCCCATGCAAATGGAAGAAACAAACACTACTACCAATAATCCAACCAATACGGATCAATTGCATAATCTCGGAGAAAAAGTATCTGGTTTTTTCTCTTCTCTCACTGAGAAAAAGAAAGGTCCAACTACGATCATCATGACCAAACAGCAAGCAGTGACAGCCATCATTGTTGCTTTAATAAGTCTGGTAGTCCTCCTCTGATATGGATATCTCACCTATAAGGAATATGTAGAAATTCAAGCAAGATCTCCTGAATTGGAAAAGCTCGTTAATTACGATATTACTATCAGTAATGATATTCTGCTTCCCTATCTCAATGGAGACTCCAATGCTACCATTACCACCATTAGTGAGCTTTTGGAGGTAGGTGAGGAGGTATCTACCAAACTCCAAGAAAGAAAACAATTAGCACTAGACCAAAATAAATATTATAATCTCTTTTTGCGTAATATTTACCTGCCTTCACTAAATGTCTGGAAAGATCCTTATACCTTAGCTATTGATCCTACCATCATTGGACAGAAGTATCTAGATACTGACCCCTATCAAGATTTGAAACTCATTCAATATCGAAGCGATTTCTTCAGAAATGTAGGAGATGAAGCTGAATTCAATGAGATTACAGATATTACGGTAGGAGAGATTAGTGAAGTGGATGGAGAGCATTTTATTATCCCTGTGGATATCTCTTTTATTGCTCCGAATAAGCGTTCCTTCCTTCTCTTAGTAAATAAACTTTCAACTACTTCCAATACGGTAAATATTTCTTTGCTCAATGAATTTTTCTTTTATCTCATCAAGAATATCAAAGAATTTAAAGAACCAGAGCTTATCCAATTGAGAGAAGAATATGCCCCTGCATTTAGTGGACAAGTTTTAGAAGATGACTTCATTATCGGATATCACCTGTATGAATGGATCAAACATCACCAAGAAAACCTCCTTATCGATGATGCAATACTCAATACTACCATCAGAGAAAATGTCCTCTGCGATGAAAAGACACCTGATCCAGAGTGTTTCTATAAGTTTAGAGATAAATATAGAGATCTTCCTTATCTCGCTTATACTATTGGATTACTTGATAAAGAAAATAAAACTCAGCTTTTTGAAGATTTCTTACAAGACCTTCCTCCTATTATTACCATAAAGGATTTTAATTTTACCAAAGTACAAAACAGCAAATCTTTAAATGCTACTGCTCAGGTATACCAAGGAACCATTAGCCTGAATGCTTACGGAAAAAATATCACTTCCGAAGAGGTAGATGAGATTGCTCTTAAACTGGGACAACTCTGTTTTTTTCCTAAAGATGAGGCTGATGTGGTACTTTCCCCTACAGAAGCACTTGAGAGCGTGAATGATAAAATTCTGACTCTGGGATCTAGTCTCCAACTTTCCAATGTCATCAACGATTTGGAAGAATTGCACAACATTTTTACTACCATCCAAGAAGAATATAATACTCTAGGTAATTATCAAAAAGCGATCAAACTTTTTGAACTCTTTAGAATGCTCAAAACGGCAGATCTCTGTAATGTATAGCTATCCTCAAATAACTACTTTAGAAGGGAGAATAACAATCTGATTGTCTCCCTTTTTATAATAAAATCCTTGTTCAAAAATCTGAACCACTTTCCCTTTCAGCTTTTTTTCTGTGGTAGGTTGAATACTTACAGGCTCATGAAGCTGAGTATCAGGTTCTCCTCCTAAGGTATCGATAGGAAAAATAGAAAGCTCAGCCAATGCAGAAATAAACTTATCGTAGACCATTTGCACTCCTTTTCCCAGTGCTTCTGTTTTTTGTTGATCAGAAAGATGGAGTAAGGATTTTCTTAAATCCTCCACAAAAGGCAACAGCTTTTTTACTACCTTGATCAGGGTATCTTGTTCTAAGTTTTCCTCTTTAAGCTTGGTTTGACGCAAGAGAAAATCAAAATCAGCTTTCAAATTGATATAGTCAATTTGGGCTTTTTTGGTGATTTCTTCCTTTTCAGTAAGCTGAGCTTCTAGACGAGCTATTTTTGAAACAGCCTTTTCCTCTGTTTCTTTTGTTTGGTCTTTTGTCTCCTGCTCTTTTTCCAATTCCTGTAAAATGTCTTGCAGTTCCGAAGTATCCTGCGGATCTTGATGTTTAGGCATGATGTTATTCATACAACAAATAAAAGTATTCTGCGATGGTTCTCTGACTCTCATGTAAATAGGTCGCTAAATCTACTCCCAAATATCTCCAGTGTCGAGGTTCAACCATTTTTCCGTCAATTTCTATCCCCTTTTGGTAAGTATTATGAAATCCATAGAGATGAGCATTTTCCAAAAGCCACTGGTAATATTTTCCTCCATTCCCGAGGATATTCCCTCCATTTACTCCGAGATCCAGAGCGAGTCCAGCTTCATGTTCACTAGTTCCAGGTTTAGCACAGCGAGCTGTAGAACAACTAGAGGCGAGCTGTTTTTGATACGTAGGAGAGCGATAGGCACTCGTAATGGAAAGCTTCACTTTATTAGTTTTCTGGAATGCTTGAGAAAAAGCTGAAGCCATTTCTGTAAAATGTGAGACAGCTTCACTGCGAAGTTGAAAAGAAGTAGCACTAGGGAAAATATCAGAAGAAGTAAGAGGTACAATATCTGAAGGGACATAGCTCGTACTAAAAGCATGAGTATCGTCCAAAAATTTCTGAGCAGAAGCATCCGACCAGAAATCGAAAACAGCATTTTCTATCATGCCATTGTAGATTACCTCCTCCAGATCCAGTTCTTGTGAAATCTCTCGTTTATTAGTCAGGGGATTATGCACCCAAACTTCACCTTCCAGCGATGCAAAAAGATAGTCCATATACGACAGGAGAAATGTTCCTCCAAGGATGATAAGTATTGCAAGCAGACTTCTCTTTGGGAAAGGCATTGAGCATACAAAGAAGTAAAAAGACTCTCTTTGTACAAGAATATAAGAAAGCTGAAGAAAAATACAAGGGAAGTGATGATTTTTGAAGGGATGAGTTTCTAGTCCTCGTATCCCTGCTCTTCAAGTGTCATCCCCACGATTGCATCTTCATTAGAAATCTCTGTAGCATTGGTAATTGCCTCTCTATTGATATACACCCAAGTAAGCATAAGCATAGGTACTCTACCAATAATATTAGTAATATGATCTCCTAAAGCGTCCTTAACGTTTCTGAGGTTATCTTTGACGTCCATCCTCTTTTTAAGATTCGCATTGTAGGTAGCTCTAGCAAAATCGACAATCTTCGTATGAATATTTTTCACCTCAGAGGAATACACAAACCCGCGGGACTCAATTTGCAGATTTCCTACAAGTTCATGAGTTTTGGTATCTACTTTGAAAATCAAGGTGACGACTCCATCTTGAGCCATGATCGTTCTCGCTTTGATCACATATTCTCCCGAAAGGTGTCCTTGTCCTTTTCCATCAATCATTACAGTATCGAGTTTCAGCTTTTTATCCGCTACAAGCACCGCTTCATCATAGAGTTCAATAGGCTGACCATTTTTTGGCAACAAAATTTTCTCCTCAGGAATTTTCATATCCAGAGCAATTTTTTTGTGAGCAGTTCTCATGGTGGATTCTCCATGGACAGGAGAAAAATATTCTGGCTTGAGCAACGCCATCATTTCTTTCATATCTTCCTGATAGGCATGCCCAGAAGTATGTAAATCTAAACTTGGATCATCGATGAGATCTACTCCGAGATCTACCAAATTATTCATGAGAGACGCTACAGCTTTTTCGTTTCCTGGAATCGTATGAGAAGAAAGAATTACACAGTCTCCTGGGCGGAGCGTGAAATCTTTAAAACTATTAGTGGCCATACGCACCAAAGCAGAGAATTCTTCTCCCTGTGATCCTGTACAGAGGATCATCACTCTTTCTTCAGGTAATTGCTCAATATCGGAGGACATCTGTCTAATCATATCTTTAGGGACATTAATATATCCCAATTCCTGACAGAGTTGCACATTATTTACCATAGAGCGTCCTGCTAAGAAAACCACTCTATTTTGGCGAACAGCACTTTCTATGATCTGGATAATTCTTCCAATATTAGAGGCAAACGCTGAAACAACAATTCTTTGTTTTGCATGCCTATTGATGACCATAGCAATATTTTCTCCGATAATCTTTTCGGAGGGAGTATGTCCAGGAGTCCTAGCATTGGTTGATTCTCCCAGATAAATTTTTACACCTTCCTGTCCAATTCTAGAGATCTTCCCCAAATCTGCAGGTCTATCGATGGCTGGCATAAAGTCAATTTTAAAGTCTCCAGAATGTACGATCACTCCTTTAGGGGTATGAATAGCTAATCCCATACTTTCAGGGATTGAATGGTTTACACGGAAAAATTCTACAGTAAATACTCCCGCTTTTACGATATCCAAATCTGGATCCACCAATTTATATCTGAAATTTCTCTGATCCTGGTCATTCAGACTTTTTCTAATCAGTCCAAGAGCTAGGGGAGTAGTATGAACAGTAGGATATTCGAGTTTCCCGATAATGTCCTTGATGGCTCCAATATGATCCAAATGTCCATGCGTAATAAAAATTCCTCTAATATTTTTCTTTTTATTGATCAGGTAGGTAATATCAGGAATAATGTAATCTACTCCATGCATATCATAGCTGGCAAATTCCAACCCTGCATCAATAATGATAAGGTCATTTTTAAATTCAACCACCGTCATATTGATTCCGATTTCTTCTAACCCTCAGAGAGCAAAAATTCTGACAGGAATCTCGTCTTTTTTGATCAGCTTTTTGAGATCGGCAATAGATTGGGTAGCTTGGGCTTCTCTATGTTTGAGAAAGATTTCAGAGGTAATTCTAGAATCTCTACTCCCTGCATTTCTCCCATAAGAACTTCCTCTGGAACTATTTCCTCTAGAGGGAACATACTTTGAAGGTGCAGGGTGAGTAGATGGAGAAGTCTTCGCAGGAGCAGGAGTTGTCGCTGAATTAGCTGATGTAGAGCGAGAAGTAGAGGTTTTGTCTGAGGTTTTCATATAGGGTCTAGAAGGATTGTTTTTTCTTCCTAAATCAATAGAAATGTTTCACTGCATTGGTGCAGTGGTTTCGTTTGTGTTTGTTGTCATGGTGCATATATAAAGTATAAAATTTTGTTTGGGATCAACGTGGATTTTAGTTTTTTTCCTCCTTTCATGACCAGTTTCTTATCTCAGTTGAGAGCCTCTTGCGAAGCGAGGCATATTCCCTTAATTTCTCGTGAAACGCAGGAATTTTTACAACAGCTCCTTGAGCGTAAACGTCCAAAAAATGTCTTAGAAATCTGATCAGCGGTGGGATATAGTAGTATTGTAATAGCAAACTCTATCCAAACTTGGGGAGGACGTGTAGCAAGCTTCGAAATCAGCTATACGGCTTATTTAGAGGCTTTGAAAAATACCACAACTGCCCACACCAGAAATATCACGCTGTATCCTTTTGATATGAATGAAATCGCCCTAGAAAAGTTTTTTTCACAGAAATTTGATTTTGTATTCATTGATGCTCAGAAGAGCCAATATGGAGACTATATGCAGAAAATACAACCTTACCTCTGTCCAGAAAATACGCTTTTACTTGATGATGTCATCAAATATCATAACAAACTAACTTCATTATATTCATTTCTGGAGAAAAATCAACTTATTTATCAGATTTTTGAAACAGAGCCTGGAGATGGCGTTATGTTGCTGGAAAATGTTAAAAATAGTATTCATACCGCATAAAAACTCTGGAAGTATTTTCTTCCCTCATATCGCGTCAGAAAATCGTACTAGAACTATCCCTATAGTAGAGGTGAGCCTGCTGATCTTTCTGATTTGCAAGTTGTTGCAGAGAGAAAAGACAAGCCGGACAATCTACGTCCAAAGTCCTGAAATCTGACCAAGTTCCCGTTCAGCTTTGTAAAGTTTGTATGCTGATTTGGTCATTAGCTCGAGCGGTTTCTTCAGGGAGGTAATGAGAGAAATCAACGGAGGCAATGATCAGAAGATTTCAGATGATGTTGCCAGAAGATTTCAGAAGAATATCACTTAGGGAGAAAGGTTCTCTATGGGTGGGTAAAATAAGCGGAATAATTGTTTTCGTGTCAGGGAAGTATTTGTTAATCCATACTAAATGCTCCCCGATACCGTGTTCTTTCGTAGTGAGGGCATTTCCGAAAGGGAAGAAAATCTGTCCATCGCAAGCTACTCCAGGGAAGGGGGTGAGGGAGTATGATTTGTTTTTGAAGTAAATAGCATTGGGTTCGCAGATGGTTTGAGGAGTGGTTGAATGAGAGTTGTAGTGGTTTGGAGAGATGACGATGATAGTGTCAGGGTCTTTTTCAGGGTATCGCTGGTCTTTAAGGAAAGTATAAAATTCGTCTACTTTTTCGGAGGCGAGCATAAAATGGGGAATGATAGCGAGATGAGTATCAGCTTTTTTTGGCTCTTGGAGAAAAAGAAAAAAAGAGAAAAAAAGCAGGCCAAGAAGGAAGAAAAGAAGAAAAAAGAAATTATGCTTGAGGGGAAATGATTTTTTCATGCTAAATTTTTTATATTAGAAAAGTCCTTCTTGTCTTATCGTGTGAACAAAAGGTTTTGGCTTCGTGTGAAGTTGAAGTTCTCCGAGTGGAGGAAAGGTTTGCACGATCTCCTCCCGATCACGATAGGTCAACAAATGATATTCTTCAGCTTTTTGAGATTTATTTCCTGCCTCTTCTCCGATAAAGATAAAAGAGGTTTGTTTGGTTGGTGTAGTATGAAATGCATATCAAAGTTTTTCTAAAACCTCTATAATCTGCTCTTTTGGAAAGGGAAATTTTCCTGTGAGGGAAAAACTTCCTAATGCTCCTTTATTTTCCTCAAAAGCATTTACGGCAGAAAAATTCACTCCATAGTTTTGTAATTTTTCCAATAATGCTTGGGTCTGAGGATTAGAAAAAAAATTCTGAAGGGTGAGGATAATTTTTTCTCCGATACCAGGTAGAGCTACCATTTTTTCAGGATCAATCAATAAGGATTGAATTTTCATCAGGGAATCAGCTTTTTCTCCTTTGAGGAAGTTGGTGATATCCTGAGCTGTTTTTATCCCGACGTGAGGAATTCCGAGAGCATTGAGGAGTCTTCGGAAAGGTTGTTCTTTGGAAGCCTTGATTCCTTTGGTAATTTCATAAATTTTTCTATCACCAAATCCTGGGAATTTTCTGAGCAATACTCGTAATTTTGGATCTTCCAAATGATAAAGGTCTGCAACATTATGCAGTAAACCTCTATTAACGAGCGTTTCTATAATAGTATCTCCGAGCCCTTGGATGTCCATCGCATTTTTGCTGGCGAAGTGCAAAATCTTTTCCTTGATTTGAGCGGGACAATTGGGATTCGTGCAATAATAATGGATATCAATATTGATAATAGGGGCCTGACAGGAAGGACAGAAAAGAGGGGGTTCTATCAATTCTTCACTACCATTTCTACGATTTTTTATAACACTAGTGATATAGGGAATCACTTCTCCACTTCTCTGAATCCAGATAAAATCTGATTTTTTTATCTCTTTTTCTTTGATAAAATCAAAATTATGTAAACTGACTCTAGAAATCTCTACACCAGAAAGTTTTACAGGTTCAAGATTTGCAACGGGGGTAATAATTCCACTTCTCCCAACTTGAAAATCTACCGAAAGAATTTGAGTACTCGCCTGTTCTGCGGGGAATTTGTAGGCGATAGCTCGACGAGGATGGTGATTTGTGGAGCCGAGTAAAGAACGAGATTGTTTATCAAATAACTTAATAACTAATCCATCGAAATCAAAATCTTGCTGAGCAAGTTGGGTTTTTGTGGCAGGATCTAGGCAAAGTTTTTTGATTTCTGAAATACTGGTTGGCTGTTTTTTTAGATCAACATTAGGAAAGTTGAAGCTAGAAATATCATATTCTTGTGGATCTCTCTCACTGTCTCCTATAGAGAGAATATCGTAAACAAAACACACTAACCCTCTTTTAGCAACCTCTCCGCTATCTAGAAGCTTGATACTTCCAGCGGTGGCATTTCTCGTATTAGCAAACATTTCTTTTCCTTCTTTTTCTCTTTGGAGATTAATCTCTTTTCGGACAGATTTTGGCATCATAATCTCTCAGCGAACCGAAAGAAATTCTGGAACTTCTCCCCTCAGTGTTTTTGGCAAATTTTGGATAGTTTGCACGTTGGTTGTAATGTCTTCTCCCGTGATTCCATCTCCACGAGTGATGGCTTTCGTCAGTTTCCCGTTTTGATAGATAATTTCTACAGAAATTCCATCATATTTAGGTTCGATGGTGTACAGGGGGTTCAAAATTCAGTTTTTTGCGAGGAGTTTTTGAACTCTTTCATCGAAGTCCGTAAGATCTTCCGTACTATAACTATTTTCCAGAGAAAGGAGAGGAATAGTGTGGTCAGCTTTTTCGAATCATTCCGCAATTTGCCCAATGAGGGATTGGGTAGGTGAATTACTCGAGATCAGATAAGGAAATTCCTCTTCAATTCTTTTCAAAAAATCAAAAAGCTGATCATATTCTCCGTCTGAAATGATTGGTTTTGCCTGGACATAATAAAGATGATTATGCTCAGTAAGGTTATCGATCAGATCTTGGTAGAGCTCAGAGATATTTGTTAAGGTGGTAAGGTCTTTTGTAGTGCTTAGGGTTTGGAGGTCGTTAGTCTGCTGTGAGAGGGACATTCGTCTGAGTGGGGAGATAAAACTTCCCTCAGTATAGAAAAAATAAAGAGAAATTCTAGTCCTATTCCCCTATTTTTCTGGTAGGTGTAGTATTTGATGATTTTGGATAGGAAAAAAAATGGATTTTTTATAAAGTTTAAAAATCCCTCATATATCAGCCAAAAACTATCTATTGACTTTTGTGTAAACATATATATAATGAAATTATAAGAAACAAAAATAATTAATAAAAATAAGGCCGTGAACAGGGAGATGAAAATCAACTGAACAAAATTAAAAAATGGAAACATCAGAATTTGTAAAAAAATTATCTATGTCTATCGCTCCTTCAGTTGAAGCTAAGCTTAAGGCTGAAATTAAGTTCCTTCGGGAACATAAGATGCCAATAAGTGACGAATATATTTTGACGCTTATAAGCAATGCTATCAGGGACGTAGAGCTAGAACCGGAAAGATTGGGCGTAATAAACGAGGCGGTTTCCAATGCCTACTTGGTAGAAAAATTAAGAGACAGAATTGAAAAGAAAGAAGCCTAAATGCCTGGTTTACCGGCAAAAAGACGATCAAAATTATTTGGTCGTTTTTCTTTAAAAAGATAAGTAATCTTCCATACTATCCTTTTTCCCAGGCGTTTCTTCTCTTTTCTCTCTGTTTTTCTCTTCTTCTGCTAAGAGAATAAATTTGATCAGATTTTTAGAAAGATAATTAATGTGGGTCCTGGATCCTGTGAGAGCTCACGTGATCATCAGAGCTTTTTCATTGATGTAGGCTTTTGCAAATTCTTCAGGATCATTTAAAAGTTCTTGGCGGATTGCGATATAATTTTGTGATCTATTATGAAAACTTAAGACGTTATTTTCCTTGAGGTCTTTACTGCTACTGCTGAAAATTACGATAGAACTTTCTTTATTATTTTCTAAATAGGAGTCTATGATTTTATGGGTATTGAGTACTTCCTGTTGCTTTTTTGGAAGTCTTTTATTATCGACCCAATCGAATTTTTCTTCATGTATTTTTATCACTTGAATTACACTGTTCACTCAGGCTTTTTTTAAGGTTTTCATGATATTGTATTCTAGAGTGATAGGTTCATATCCTAGTTTTTCAGCATCGTATTTTTGTTGAGTATTATTCCCATCATCCAAGATTGCGTTTTCTCCATATTTTTTATGAAATACTTCCTTCCAAATATTAGTATATCTAACTTCCATCTCTTGAAACTCTAGACAATGTCTTTTCTCTTCTTTTTCAGATACTGATTTCTCAGACACAAACATTTTTCCAAAACAGGCTTTTTCTAAAATCATTGCAATAAGATTTTTATTGCTGGTATTACTTATGAGGCGTTTCACATCTTTTTGTACTTGCTCATTATCTACAAAATTTCTATCTCTATTGATATGATCAGTGGCGAGGTTATAACTGAAAAGTAATTGATCCTTATAGGCATCTGTGAGGAGAATTCCTTTTACAAAAATTCTTCCCCTGTGGTCATCAAGTACTTGAGAGCCGTCTGATTCTTGGCTGAGAGGTTGCAAGTTTTTTCTCAAAAATAATACTTTATCATAAATGTTTCTTACTTCCTCCCAGAATGAAGCGGTAATATTGCTGAAGTGAGTTTGAGATCCTGTGATACTTGTATCTCCTTCTTTTACTTTGAAATATAATTTTTCAGCATGTTCTTTTTCTATTTTAATCTGTCTTTTATCTGCTTGTGCTTGCCAATTTCTAGATTTATATCCAATATCTAATCCTTGTCTGAGAGAAGCTGAGGCGATCATTTTGAGTCCTTCTCAAAATTGACCTGCGGCCTGTTTGTTATGTTCTTTCCCTGTTTTTAGGATTCCCAGATAATTAGCATCATATCCTTTCCCGTTATCTTTAAAAATGATGCTCTTTATTTCGTTGCTAGAGAATTTAAGTGCATCTTCTAATGGAAATTTCCCTCGTCTTGTTTCTACGAGAATGTCTACTTGTGTCCCTCCGCAGTCTCCTGGGAGATGATTTTGGATAGTATCTAATACAATTCTTTCTACTCCTCGTTGGTCTTTCATATAGTCCAGAGTAAAAGAGGTCTCTAATTCGTACTGGGCGGTTTCATCGTAAAAATCCAATGCTGAAGGTACTCCTACTCTAGAAAGCGTTGAGAGCAGACCACTCGGAAAAGAAATAATGCTGTATCCATTTTCTTTTAGAGTTCTTCTCATTTTTTCTGTTATTTTTCATTTTTCCAAAATAGTAGCATTTTTTCCATATTTTTCAAAAAAACATTCTTTCCATAGATTAGGATGTGAGACATCTAGTCCCCAAGAAGTTTCACTATTGAAACTGTAGTCCTTCCATTCTTCTAGTTCCATCAGCCTTTTAATGATAGCTTTTGAGGTGGTTGCACTGATAATATTCTTAATCTTTCCCTTGTATTCTTCTGGTTTTAAGCTGTCTCTATCCCTATTAGGTTCTCCTTCGTAAAAATTATAACTAAAATAGGTAGAGTTGTCTGCATCGTTGATATAAAGTCCTTTAAGATATAATCTTCTATCATCCAAGGAAACGACTTCTCCATCTCTCGCTGTGTCTATAGGTTCATAGTCTGGCTTAAAATGTAATATCGTATTTCCTACTCCTTTAGCCAGATTTATGAGCTCTCTAGAAGGATTATGAAAGGTGGTTTTAGATCCGATGAAAGGCCTTTCTCTTTTGAGATATTCTACATCATAGCAGAGTTGTTGCATGGTGCGAGTACTCTTATTGCTTTCCAAAAGTACGTCCTTGGTGGTAGGTTTAGCTCTTCGATTTTGGGATTCAAATTCTATTTCGACCCCTTCTCTGAGAGAGGCCGTGGCAATCATTTTTATCCCTTCTCCAAATTGTCCCACTGCGTCTTTATCATTTTCTTTGGTAGAAAAAAAGAACAGCAGATTTTTGAGGTCGTATCCTATTCCATCATCTACGAATCTGATTTTTGTAAGGGTGTTAGAGGTTTGTTGAGCTTCTTTGAGGGAGATTCGTTGCTGTTGATCTTGATCAAAAAAATGGATATAAGCATGTTCTCCTTTGGAATCTCCTGGAAGATGGTTTTGGATCCCATCCAAGATAATTCTGGAAGCTCATCGTTTCTTCTTTTGATAATCTAGGGTGAGAGTGGTTTCTAGCTGTTCTTTTTTTTCCACACTACTTTCTCCTCCATTATTTGAGAAAAACTTTACATCATTGTCTTGTAGTAATTGTAATTGGTAATCCGTCTTTTTCGCTAGTTTAACGTCTTTTATTGCTTCAGAAATAGCGTTAGAGATTTCTTCTACACTATATCCTTTCCCTTTTCCTCGTCTAAATCGGGTCTTTATTTTGTTGTAAAAGGCAAATTTGGCTTTATCCTTTTGAAGTAAGTGCTCTCCATTGAGAAATTTTTGAAAATCAGGCACATAGTTGTCTATGATATGGATGGTTTTGCGGATTTTGTCTTTCATTTCTGATTCATCCAGAGTTTTGATTATGATTTCTCCTTCATCTACGGTTATTTTGTTCTGCTCCTCTTTTTTCTCAATGCTCTGGAGTGTCTCTAGTAGATATCTTCTTTGTGCAGATACTTTTGAAAGAGCCTCTAATTTTTTAGCTTGCAGTTCTTTTCTTTCTTTTGATAAAGACATGATATAAATATACAGTATAAATTATATTTATTATACATATTGACATATGAATATCAATACAAATTTTTTATTTTTAAACATATTCTTCTCTTGAAACTTTGAGAAAGAACCCTATACTATGGTCAGCTTTTTATTTTTGTACTACAAAAAAATGGGAATGTTCGATAAAATGGGAGACATGAAAAAAATGTATGATAAATACAAACAACTTGAAAAAGTTTTAAAAAATCTGGTTATCAGAGCAAAAGAGGGGAAATACGATGACGATGGTGAAGAAAAAGATGCGATTATCGTAGATATCTCTGGAGAGATGAAACTCAAGGATTTGCAGATTAATGATGTAAATTTACTGGATCCGACTAAAAAAACTCACCTGGAACAGCTTTTGATTTCTGCTTTTCAGAAAGCTCAAAATAAGGCTCAAGAAATTGTAGCTGAAAAGACTAAAGAGATTCTTGGCGTAGATACTAGTGATTTGGCAGGAATGCTCGGTGGTGGAGGAATCCCAGGATTGAGCTAGATCTTGAGAAAGGACTTAGAGAAAATACTGAATACTTATTCCGATCAAATAGATAAAAAACACGATACTGATAATTAATTTTATAAGAATCCCCGAAAGAAAGCCCAAAAATGCTCATCGTGCAGATTTTGTGGCTTTTTGTCGATCATTTTGGGCTAAATATTCTCAAAGTAATGCTCCTACAAAAGGACCTACAATCACCCCAATAGGACCTGCAAAAAGTCCAATGATCATACCGATAATACATCCGTTAGTCCCTCGTTTTGTTCCTCAGAATTTTTTAGTGCCTCGAATAGGGAGGAGGTAGTCTAGGACGGTTATTGCTATGGTGATAATTCCTCGGATGATCAAAAATTCTCGAGAGAACGGAAATTTAAGAGTGAACTGCAATATAAAAAGAGCGAGATATCCTAGTTGAGGTCCAGGGAGCCCTGGAAGAATTGCTCCTACTATCCCCACAATTCCTAAAATTACAGCGATGAAGATACTAATTATTGCCATGATCTTTTTTTTGAAAGAATGAAAGATAGAGAATAGGCAATATACCTATAGTATTAAAAATCAGAATACAAAGAAATCGTCAGAGTTGGTTGTTTCTTCCTGCTTTTCGGAGAGCAAGAATTTTCCAGACAGCTTCCCATAGGATGAGAACAATAAATACAGGAAAGAGTCGCCCCAACCACGCGAATTGTCCCTGTAGCATTCGTCCACACATCATCTCTGGAGAAGGAAAACTGTTTGGATTAACTAACATTGCACAATTGGTCAATCCTCCTCCACAGTTGTCTAGTAATTGTGTAGCACTTTGTAAGAGAGTTTCTAATTCCATTATTTGATTATAAGGGATAAAATATTATTCTTCATCGGTATTTCTCGGCTTCATGAGTGGGAACATTACCACATCACGAAGATTATCTTGCTCAGTCAGAATCGCTAAAATTCTCTCTAATCCCATTCCAAATCCTGACTGTGGAGGCATTCCATATTCCATTGCTTCCACGAAGGCTTCATCTCCACTGGTCGCCTCTTCATCTCAGCTTTCTGCTTGTTTATCGAAGTTTGCTTGCTGTAAAAGAGGATCCACTAATTCTGAGTAGGCTTTACACATTTCCCAGCCATTCACGAGAAGCTGGAATTGCTCCACGAGGTTCGGATTTTGGTCAGAAATTCTCGCCAGCGGTTGCATAATCACGGGATAATTATAGATGAAAGCTGGTCAAATAATTTTAGGTCTGAGCACCTTCTTGTACAGATAGTCAATCAAGGTCGTCGTGCCCATCGCGTCCATTCCTTCAAATTCAATGCCTTTGGCTTTGATATCTGCACGAAGTTTGTCAGCGTCTTCGATTCCATATTTGCTAATATCCAGTCCGCTTGCTTCATTTACTCCCTGCGTATAATCAATTCTCTCTCGTGGAGTCGTAAAATCTACTTCTTTTTCGATTCCCTCCTTGTCTTTTACTTTCAGCTTTTTATGGATGTTCAACTTGTCGAAGATATAATCCATCATTTTTTCCGTGAAACGCATATTATCTTCGTAATTTCGGTAGACTGCGTAATGTTCCACTTGGGTAAATTCCTGCAAATGAGAGGGGTCAGAACCTTCGTTTCTAAAATCTTGTCCAATCTCAAAGACTTTTTCAAATCTTCCCACGGTCGCTTTTTTGAGCGAAGTTTCAAAGGCTATTCTCAAATACACATCTACATCATAGTCGTTATGGTGCGTGATGAAGGGTCTGGCTGCGGCACCAGAAGCAGCATTATCCAGAATAGGAGTTTGGATTTCGATAAATCCTTCTTTGGTGTAAAACTCTCTCAAAGTCTGATAAAATTTTGATTTGAAAAGAAAGCGTTTGTAGGTTTCAGGGTTCATCGTCATATCCAGGTATCTCTTACGATAGAGCTCCTCGGGGTCGGAAAGACCGTGATATTTTTCAGGTAATCCGCGGATAGATTTAGAAAGAAAAGAAAATTCTGATACAAAAATCGTGAGTTCGCCTTTGTGAGTTTTAAAGACTTCTCCTTTCACTCCGATGAAATCTCCCATATCCACCATTTTTTCCATAAATTTATAGGCGGTCATTTCTTCGCCTTCGGCGGACACAGGGCGTTGCCCTGTGCTAATTTGTGTCGCCCCTTCAGGGCTATTTTGGGTAATTATTTTGCAATTATCCCTGTGGAACATCAATTGGATTTGGTCGGTGCTATCGAGTAGACGAGCGAAAGCGAGTTTCCCGTGGCTACGATAGAGAGTGATTCTTCCTGCGGTACTGACTTGGAGTTCAGGATTAGGGATAATGATTTCAATATCTCTGAGGTCAGCATTTTCATACTGTTGAATAATATCAGAAATCAGGTGGGTTTTGTCGTAGTTTTGTGCGAAGGGGATTACACCCATCTGCTTCATTTTTTCGACTTTTTGAATTCTGACTTCTCTTTCGGATAATTGCTGAGTCATTGGAAATAGAAAATAAATGATAAAAACTGTTTTTATTTGTAGTTTTTCCCTCTAGAGTTTCAAGAGTAGTTTAAAAAAACCACCCCCATTTTCAAAGCCAGTATCTTAATAGAGTAATTTTATTGAATAATCAGATTTTTAAGGCTCTTTCTGACGGCTTGATAGTCGGGGAAGAGCTTTTTAACTACCTCCCAAAAAGCTGAACTATGATTTTTTTCCACCAAATGTGCCACTTCATGGGCAATCACATATTGAATATGATTTCTGGGTAAATATACTAATGCTAAATTTAGCATGATCTTTTGATCGTGAGAACAGCTCCCCCATCTAGATTTAGCTTTTCTGATAGTCAGAGAATGGTAGGGTTTTCCCAGTTTATCACTAAAAATATCCAACCATTCTTTCGAGTATTCATATAAAATTTCTTTCAGTTGTTTTTCAAATCTTCTGGAATCTTTTCAAATCTTCTGGAATCTTGTTATCTCTTCCCAGCTCACCCATTCTCCAAATAACATCACTCCTTCTTCATTCCGCTTTTCTACTTTGGGGCGAGCATGATGACGAATCCGCATTTTTTCTCCTTTCTCCATGAGAGATTGGACAAATTTTTGATTATTTTTACATCGTTGGGGGATAGTAAAAAGTACTGTTCCTTCAGGGGAAACTCTGATATAGGCGTTGCGGTTGTGAGTATAGGTGATAGTATAAGGAAACATTAGACAGGTTTTTTCCAGTAAAAATCTACGGGATCTGCTCAATTGTACCGCGATTTATGAGAAAAAGCTGGAGCAGAAAAGGGGAAGGAAGTGATCACTCCGCCAAAATGTGTTTTCTCCTGCCAAAATTCCGAAAGCTGACGATACAAGGGAGTGAGATCTTCATCAGAGGAAAGTCTTTTCCCATAGGGTGGGTTAGTGAGTAGCCATGTTGCTGTAGGGAGAGAATTTATATCAGTCCTCAATAAGGGTGAATCGAGAAATGAGGTGTGAGAAAAAGTAATACAATCCGCTACTCCTGCACGTTCAGCGTTTTCTTTTGCATAAGCGAGTACCTGAGTGTCTTTATCAGATCAAAAAAGCTGATACGTTCCCTGAAATTGTTTCTCCTTCGCGTTTTGAATTACTTCCTCTCGGAGATCAGCCTGATAATTTTTAAACTGCTGGAAAGCAAAACTCCTTTGAAGCCCTGGAGCAATATTTTTTGCAATCATTCCCGCTTCAATCAAAATGGTCCCCGATCCACAAAACGGATCCCACAAGGGAGCTTGAAATTTCCAGCCAGAGAGAAGTACCATCGCCGTTGCAAGATTTTCTTTCAGAGGTGCGGAGCCTGTTTGCTTTCTCCATCCACGTTGATGCAGAGAAGCTCCAGAAGTATTAAGGCAAACACGCAAATGGTCCTGTTCTAAATGAAGCAGAATTTGGAATTGAGCCGTTCCATGAGCAGAAATATTAGTCCCCATCTTAGTCAAGATTGCTTTATGTCCCACCGATTGGATGGTTCTTTCTGCAGAGAGTTGAGAAGCTTTTGCTACCACTTGGAGCGAAATATCCGCAGAAGTCAGCAACTCATTCCAAGGCAACGAATGCACAAAATCAAAAAGCTGATCAAAGGTTTCCACTTTGCTTTCTCCCAAGATGAGGTAGCATTTATTGGCGATCCTTGATCGAAGATTGATGCTATAAATTCCTCTCCAATCGGCCTCTGCTAGTACCGCAGTGTCCAAAGTTTCTATCGGAATAATAGAGAGTCTTTTGAGTTCTTTAGCCAAGAGAGAGGCGAGTCCGAAGGGACAGGTAATCAGGGTTTTCATATCTTTCATAGGATACTATTCCCGTCAAAAAGATCAAGGGAAAATTCTTGATAAAAATCCTACACTTTCATTACCTCATCCGCTTTATTTTTCACTAATTCATCAATTTTTACATTAGTTTTCTTTACCAAATCCTCCACGCAAGATTCATTCGCTTTATGCTGGTCTTCTCAAATGGATTTTGCAGTAAATTCAGTTTTAGTTTCATTCATAGCATCTTGCCTAATTTTTCTAATATTTGCTTTAGTTTCCTCTCCCATCGCTTTCACTTGTTTTGCAATTTGATCGCGACGCTCCTGAGTCAATGCAGGAATACGCACAAAAAGAAAACTTCCCTGATTATCAACCCCCACTCCTAAATTTGCCTCATAAATCGCATTCGAAATATGTTTAGCATTACCTTTATCTCGTGGCTCAATTTTCACGGTAGAATTATCACTAATTGTGATCAGAGCAATCGCATTCATTTTCATAGATCCATATTCCGTTTCCACGTTAATATTTTCTACCAACCCCGTAGTCGCACGTCAAACCTGCAGTCATTGGAACTCTTTTTCGAGATACGCTAGAGCTTTCTGCATTTGTTGTTCATAAGTAGAGAGATTCATGGAAGGAATAATAATAAAGTAAAACAAAGATAAGAAGATCATAGTAAAAAAGCTGATTTTTTCAAGGGAAATTCTTTTCTGGAAAAATCAAATTGAAATCAGACTTTTTTTCCCTATACTATCACGTACACAAAAAAAGTGCTATTTACTTATTACCTTTATCCCATGGATTTTGATCCAAAAAAAGATTATTATTCCCTTCTTGGGGTCAGCGAAACCGCTACTACCGATGAAATAAAAAAAGCTTTTAGAAAACTGGCGGTAAAACATCATCCCGATAGAGCAGGAGGAAATAAAGAGAAATTTCAGGAGATCAACGAAGCTCATGGTGTACTTTCTGACGAAAAGAAAAGACAACAATACGATATGTATCGTAAAGGAGGATTTGGGGGATTTTGAGGTGGAGCAGGCGGTGGGGGATTTGATTTTGGAAGTGCTGGTTTCGGTGGAGCAAGTGTAGATTTTGGTGATTTAGGAGATTTGATTGGAAATATTTTCGGTGGAGGTTTTGGCAGTGGATTTGGCGGAGCAGGTGGCGGAGGAAATTCTAGGGTAGCCAAAGGAGAAGATTTGAAAAAAATTATAGAAATCAGTTTTGAAGAATCTTTTTTGGGAACTGAGAAAAAAATCAGTTATTCTAGGCTCCAAAAAGTGGAGGGAGTGAAAGAAGAAACTTGTAAAGCATGTGGAGGGAGAGGAAGAGTCTCTCAGCAAGTACAGACGATGTTTGGAGTCATGCAGACTCAGGTTGCTTGTCCGACCTGTCAGGGGTATGGAAAAATTTTCACGAAAGAGGGAAAATCTCTGACTAATGGTGGATTGATTGAAACGAAAGTAAACTTAGAAATTAAAATACCTGCGGGGATCAAAGATGATGCTTATCTTAAATATGCAGGTAAGGGAAATGCGGGTATTGGAGGTGCTCCTGAGGGAGATTTGTATTTAAAAATTCGTGTGATTCCGAGTACAAAATATCAAAGAAAAGGAGAAGATTTATATGTGTATGCAGAAGTTTCACTCTTTGATCTGGTGCTTGGGGGAGAAATCGAGATTCCTCATCCTGAGGGGAAAATGCAGATAAAAATACCGAAAGGTACTCAGATCGGAGATAAAATCAGAGTGGGAGGAAAAGGATTTGGGTCAAGAGGGTTATTTCAGAGTAAGGGGGATCTCTATGTAGAGACAAAAATTAGTATTCCTAAAAAGCTGAGCAAGGAAGAAGAAGCTTTGTGGAAAGAGTTGCAGGGAATAGGAAAGTAGAGACTTAAGACAATAAATCAAAATAAGATTCTTCTTTCCCCTCCTCTTTCTTTAATCAGAGTTTTTGATAAAATTCTTCAATATTCGCTTCCTTTCCATCAGGGAGTCTAATTTCTATAAAGTTTTTTTCTCCCTCTGTTTGTTTGATACGATCCAAGGAAAAAATAACCCCTTTCAAACTAAAGATATCTCTTTTTTTACTGATGGTTTTGGCGATTTTCCCATAGTGTTGAGTCAGGAGATTTTTAGTTTCCTCATCGATTTCAAATTCTAGTTTACATTTTTTTCCATCGTCTCCTCTGGGACCTTTATATCCGAAGATCAGATTTTCTCCTTCTTTTCTGATTCTCACAAATTCTTTTCCCCCTTTAGAAGGGTAATAAAAATCTGTTTGTTGGGTGCTTGCGAGCTTTTCTGCTCAGAGTTTTCTCAAAGTATCTAAACTGATTTCTTTTTCAAATTTGATTTGATGTTCCTGGGCTTTGGCGTTGGAGGATTCAATGACGGGGTTATAGTCATTGGAGATAACAAGATCTGCATTGCGAACGGTGGGGTCGATATATTTTTCTTGCATGGGTTTAACGGTATCGAGAATATACTTCATGTTCTGTGCAATGGTTCGACTCCCTCTGTCGATATCTCTCATGAGTCTTCTCAAAATCATCCCATGAAGACTTACATCAACATAGGTTTTGATATCAGCTTTTTGAGCTAATTCCTCCACGAGAGGGAAGAGCCCTTCTACAATAATGATTTTTTTGGGTGGGAGAGGGGTATATCCTGTTCTCTCTCCTGTGACAAAATCATAAAGAGGCTGTTGGATGGTTTCTCCTTGTTTTAAGGCTCAGAGTTGCTGTTGAAGCAAAGCGATATCTATTACTTCAGGTTGATCGTAATTAAGAATAATTCCCTCTTTTTCCTTCACTTTTTGCATGTAAGAAGTCCCTTTGTAATAATTATCCATGGAGATAAGTATTGCCTGATCAGGATAGTGTTCAAAGATTTTCTTGGCTACTTGAGACGTTTTTCCTGAAGCGGATCCTCCCGCGATATTGATAATAATATAGTCCTGAGTTTCAGCGAGTTGGTCGGTTCTACGAATGATTTCTTGGATTCACTGCCCTACCTCAAATTTCTCTATACTATTAATTTCCTTAATCTCTGTGCTGGTTTCTATTTCTACTTTTTGAAGTGTAGGCTCTTTGGGAGTGGCTAAATTTACATTTGCATACTCTTTTTTTCCACTCACTTCTGCCCCAAACCATGGGGGAACAGAAAAAGAAGTCAGACTTTCTTGGTCTTTAAATTCCACTTCTACGATTTGCAGTCCATTGGGATAAAGGTCTACTTCTGCAATATGTCCGTCATTTAATGGTATGGCGGAGCGTTTTTTTGTGATACTTACGGTAGTGAGTGGGAGTAATTCTTGAAAGGTTTGTGGAGAAAGAGAAATCTCGATTTCGGTTCTGATGATGCCCGTCCCTCTTTTGATGGTAAGAAAATACTCCTCCCCCTTTTGTCTAATTCTTACTTCAGGATCTTGGGTAAAAAGGTAGTGCTGTTGCACGGAAGCGGAAGGATATTGGGAGAAGTTTTCTGGCAGAGAGTGGAGGAGAAACTTTCTTTCCTGTTCTTGAAATACAGATTCTAAGTTTTCTGTTTGTTGAAGCAACGCCTCTTTCTGTGCTGGGTTAAGAGTATTGAGGAGCATTCTGAGAGGGGTATATTTTTCGTTAAAAATTTCCTGAGGGAAAAGGTCAAAAATCGGACTTTCCAGTGAGCATTTTTCTCTGGAGTCAAGCGTATTATTCATGAGTGCAATAAGGAAAAATAAAAAAGGATATTCTCTCTTTTTGTAGAGTATATTGATATGATATCAGAAGTCAATGTATATTTTTTTAATTCAATAGAATGGTGTAGTAGTACGGGTCTCCTTGAGATAATTTTCCCTTGCTTTTCTCTCTATTTTTAGTAGATTTAAGCGGTTAAAAATGACTACTTTTTATTAATTCAAAATTACCGTATGACCTCTTTGGACGACAACGCAAACATTACCAATGAAAAGCAATATGATGCTTCACATATCAAAGTCCTTGAAGGACTCGAACCTGTGCGTCAGCGTCCTGGAATGTATATTGGAACGACTGATATTAAAGGACTTCATCATATGATTCAGGAAATCGTGGATAACGCAGTAGATGAAGCATTAGCAGGCTACTGTACCCATATTACGACGGTTTTTAATGAAGATGGAAGTATTACCGTACATGATAATGGAAGAGGAATCCCTGTAGATCTTCATCCAAAGACAGGAAAATCAGCTTTGGAAACGGTGTATACGGTGCTTCATGCAGGAGGAAAATTTGATCATTCCGTGTATAAAGTGTCTGGTGGACTTCATGGAGTAGGAGCGAGTGTAGTAAATGCACTTTCTACCTGGCTCGAAGTGACCGTGCATAAAAATGGAAAAATCTATAAAATGAGATTTGAGAGAGGAATCCCTCAGGGAAATATAGAAGAAGTTTGAGAAACAGATAAAAACGGGACAAGCGTGACATTTATGCCAGATCCTACTATCTTCGATACCGTGGAATTTGTGGAAAGTACTGAAGTATTGAGAATGAAACAGGCTGCTTATCTTACTCCTGGTGTGACGTTTACGATCATCAGTAGAAAAACCTGACTCAAAGAAAGATATTACTATGAAGGAGGTATCAAAACCTGGTTAAATAATTTGGTAGGGACTCAACAAAGACTCTCTTCTGCTCATTATTTTAAGGCAGAGGGGAAAGACACACTTGCAGAGATTTCTTTTCAGTTTGTAGCTACGAGCAATGATCATACGCTCTCTTTCGTGAATAACATCCCTACTCGTGATGGGGGAAGCCACCTGCTGGGATTTAAATCAGCTTTATTGAGAATTATTAATGAAATTGGTAAGGAAAAGGAAAAAATAGATAAAAAAATCTGAGAATTCCAGTATAGCGATGTGGTTGACGGACTGTATGGAATTATTACCGTAAAAATCCCAGAACCTCAATTCGAAGGGCAAACTAAAGGAAGACTGGGAAATGCGTATGTAAGAAATGAAGTAGAAAAAATCACGTATGACTATCTCAAACAAGTCTTCACTGATCAACCAGAGGAATTTGATAAAATTTTTGAGAAGATTGACCTGGCTGCGAGGGCGAGACTTGCTGCAAAATTTGCAAAAGAAACCGTGCTCAGAAAAAATGTCCTTAGTGGTGGAGTTTTGCCAGGAAAGCTTGCTGACTGTAGTAAAAGAGGAAATAAGGGTACCGAACTCTATATTGTGGAGGGAGATTCAGCTGGTGGATCTGCTAAACAGGGAAGAGACAGTAAATTTCAAGCTATCCTACCTTTGAGAGGAAAAATCCTCAATACGGAGCAAGCTTCTATCCAAAAGATTATGGCAAATCAGGAAGTAAAAAATCTGATTACTGCTATCGGTACAGGAATCAAAGAAAATTATGATACCGACACGTTGAGATATGAAAAAATTATTATTATGACCGATGCCGATGTGGATGGTGCTCATATTAGGACTCTGCTTTTGACATTCTTCTTTAGATTTATGAGAAATCTCGTGGAAGAAGGACATGTCTTTGCTGCGGTGCCTCCGATCTACAAATTCGCTAAAGGAAGCAAAGAAGTGTATGTATATAATGAAGATCATACGCCTGTAATGTATGGATTTGCTCCTGATGATAAGGTTGAGATCCAGAGATATAAAGGTTTGGGAGAAATGAACGCTGAACAGCTTTGGGAGACTACTATGAACCCAGAAAAAAGGCTGATGAAAAGGATTACGGTTGAAGACGCTGAGGAAGCAGATAGATTATTTAGAATTTTGATGGGAGAGGATGTACAGAGTAGAAAGCATTTTATTCTGACCCACGCCAAGAGTGTAAAAGATTTGGATGTATAATTTAGGAAAGATTTACTATGGTCATACTCTTTTCTAAACTGTCCATATATATATAGGTTTATTTAGAAGAATCCAATTCAAAGTGCTTGAAAAAGTAGCTGATTTTTTGACGAGAATTTTTTTTGGAGTATACTTAGAGGTAGATTATTTTACCTTTATGTTTTGAAAAAATGAAAAAGTGAACCTTATCATTTGTAGCTGTACTGAGCCTTTTCCTTATTGGAGTATTGGTTTATCAATACAC
>JAISKI010000038.1 GCA_031261265.1 Candidatus Peribacteria bacterium | reverse complement strand
CCTGTCAGGGGAGGTGCCCGATAGGGCGGAGGGGTTGTTTAACAAAAAACTTACTCTTTCCTCTCATACATAATCAACGGCTCTAAATTCACCTCAAACTCTTTCATATCAAATATTTCTTCGAAATGCGAAGGGCTACACCCTCCGCTATTGCTTACGCCCTCTTCGGGGGTTTTTGGAAGTCAACTATTGATTTGTGAAATCTGATCATTCCCCAAAATTTTCTGCAATTTTGCAAATCCATTTACTAAGAGAGGAGCAGAGAGCAATCCCAATTGCTTAATCACCCACAGCAAGAATTCCAAATCGGCTATCGCTTCTTCGGGATTTTCTTTATATTTTTTTCGTGGTTCTGCTTTTGTGATGTACTCGTTCGCTAACTGAACAAGTTGATACCATTCTTCTACAAAGTCTTTAGTATCTGCATGTCCAAGAACGAGTGTATCAAAAATTTTTCGTGTTTTTGCATCATTTGGATTGGATTGATAGTTCATACCAATTTCTGCAAGCACAAAAAGAGAATTTGAATGTTCGAATAATCATCACTTCGTAGGTATCCCTTTCTTAAAAAACTTTCGTTTCTCTTCATCAAACTTCCCCTTCACCACTCCATACTTCTTTCCCAAGCTCGCAACGCGATTCACGAGATTTCCTCGACCTCCAATCAGCATTTTTTCCCAAGTTCCCTTAAATCTCTCCCAAGAGAAATCTCCGTCCAATCCAATTGCCACATCATACAAGAGATAAAATACCAATGCATCTCTATCATACTCTCTTGCGATTTGTAAGGGGTCAAGCACATTTCCGAGTGATTTCCCCATTTTCTGTCCGTCTACCGTTAAATATCCCGTCACGAATTCCTTATCAGGCTGGCGAAATCCTGCTGATTCCAACATTGCTGGTCGATAGGTTGCGTGAAATTTCACAATATCTTTTCCTAATACGTGCAAAATCTCTGTATCTTCGTCCCAAAACTTCCCGTTTTCCCCATTGCGATAACACACCGTGATATAGTTCAATAACGCATCAAACCGCACATAGGTTATCTGTTCTTCGTCTCGCGGAAGCGGGATACCAATTCCCGTGTGTTTATTCTCTCTGGAAATAGAAAAATTTTCTAAACCTGAATTAACAAACGCTTTCACCTCGTTGAAACGGTGTCCAGGCTCGACAAAGTCAGGCTTTTCTTTCCATAATTTCTCAAAAACGCTGACATATTTTTTCAGATTAAAAAACCAATTCTTCTCAGAAATCACTTCTGGCTCGGTCAAATGGTCGGGACAAAGTCCTTCTGGTGTCAAATCTCTCGGATTTTTGAACGCTTCACAGCCCACACAATACAATCCACTATATTCACCCAAATAAATATCTTCAACGGCTTCGCCGTTCGGACGGGTTCAAGACCCGTCCCTACAATCTTTGTTGTCATTTGGACGGGTTCAATCCCTACAATCTTTGTTGTAAATCTTTTCCAACACACTTTGCACGAAAGCGTGATGGTCTTTATCGGTGGTTCTGATGAAATCCGTATAGGAAATATCCAATTCTTTCCAGATTTTCACGCTTCCTTCGGCGATTTCGTCCAAGAATTCCAAAACCTTCTTCCCTTCGCTTTTAGCTTTTTCTACCATTTTTTGCCCATTCTCGTCGAGTCCTGTGGAAAATTTGACTTCATAGCCGAGCAATCTCTTTCGCCTTGCGTAAAAGTCCGCGATAAACGAGCTGTTGGCGTGTCCGATATGGGGCAGTCCGTTAGCGTAATAAATGGGGGTGGTGACGAAAAACTTTTTCTTCATGCGTTCTGAGTAGGAAAATAAATCTGTTTATCCCGATTTATCGGGACTCTTAAAATAACGATTAGAGATGAGTTTTCAAGGGTGAATAGTTTTTTCCTTGATTTTACATCTATAAAATATATGATGTAAATACTTTATTATCAAATCAGTAAAGAATGGAAATTGAATATACGGATATTGCTATTGATTATTGAACACCGCTGTATATATACAATTTAGATACATTAGAAAATAATTGTAAATTTTTTTCCGATTTACTAAAAAATACAAGAGGTCAAATTTATTTTGCTGTGATGTGTAATAATTTAGATGAAATACTAAAAATTATAAAAAATGCCTGATTTGGAGTACAAATAAATTCCGAATATGAATTGAATATTGTAGAAAAAAATAATTTTCCAACCTCTAAGATATCTTTCACATCTACAGGAATAAGTAAAAATTTATTAAAAATTTTGATAGATAAAGACATCAATATAAATCTAGATAGTGTGGAAGAAGTAGAAAAATTTTGTATGTTATCTTCAAATAAGACCTTTGGGATTAGAGTGAAAATCCCTAATACAATACAAATTCAATGATGTCAAACAACTAATCATTCTACAACTTCAAATGTAGGGATACATGTATCAGATTTTGAGAAAATAAAAAATATTGCTAAAACTTCTGGTAATCGTATTGTTGCTATTCATTGATATTTTGCCTCAAATGTTAAAGATATTCAGGCTTTTCGTGACTTTTGAAAAATATTGTTTGATAATGCACTACAATTCCCTGATTTAGAATATGTAAATTTTGGTAGTGGTTTTTGAGTAAAATATATGAATGAGGAACAAGATTTAGACATAAAAGAGGTTATAAAATATTATTCTTCTTTGGTGGAAGAACTTTCAGAAAAAATGGGTAAAGAAATAAACTTTAAGATTGAACCTTGAAGAATGTTGCTAAATAATGTTGCTTATTTACTCTCTACAATTACAAATATCAAGAAATTAACAGAAGAAAAAGCAGAAATTGCTATTGATGCTTGATTTTGAGAATTGATTAGACCTAAACTTTATAATTCATATCACGAAATAGAAAATGTAGAGAAAATGGAAAGAAAAGAGAAAAAGTACGATGTGAGATGAAATACTGTATTACAAAATGATTTCTTGGCCAAAGATAGATGGTTAAGTGAAGTTGAAGAATGAGAGCACTTAATAATAAAAAATGTTGGTGCTTATGGTGCTGTAATGTCATCTGGTTTCCCCTGAAAACCAAAAATTAAATGAGTTGTAATGTCGCAATGAAATATTAGTAAAATTCACGAATAAACTTTATTATTAAATCAGTAAAAATGAGAATCGAGAGAAGAATACAATCATTTCTAAACCATGAATACCCCAGTTTTTGTTCCCCTCAAAAAATGGAGCAAGCAACAGAAAAAGAGAATACTTCCAAAATGGAGAAATTGGAAAAAACCATATCAGAAATGATGTATGCTACTTTTGAAAATGACTCAGAGAAGAAATACATCTATGCAGATGTTCAAGAGAAAAATAAAGATGAAGACATTGTACTGTTCATTCTCAAATCTACTGCAAAACATCTCGATATTTCATCAGAGCAACTTTTACAACTGATAAACAAACATAGTTTCTGTTCCACCAATACGCCATTTACCATGTTCGAGGAGTATCAATCTGCTTTACAAAATCTGATAGAACAAAAGAAAAAAGAATTGCCGGACAAAGACGTGGAAAATATTATTCTCAATATTGAATGTAGTAATTTTTTTGAGCTTATCAGAGACATTACGGAGGGATTACACAAACAGATGTTTCTGTTATTAGACCACATCACTACACTCACAAAACAGGAACAACAGCGTGTTAATCAGCTCATTTCCTGGCGTTGACAATTGAGTTGGGGCGTTGGTATACTTCCAAAAATCAATAATGGAACTCAGGGACGAAGCGTATATCGAAATACAGATGGACATCCTATCCAAGACCCTCACGATTACACCACGCATTCCGTCCCTCTCGAAGAAATCAATTAACTTGAATTCTACGACCAAAATCATACCATCAGAACCACATAGGAGCTTTTTTTAATTTTCGTTTTATTTGTTCTTGATTTTTTGTGACAAATACTTATTTAATAAGTAAATAAATATATAATAAATCATTAAAATAAAAAAAATATGAATGCAGAAAATGAAAAAAAATTAAAATTTTGGCGAGATGATATTTTAACTATGCCAGAATATCAACTTTTCCTTCTTATAGAAGGGATGGGAGGCTTTGCCTGGAGTGAAAGACATTATCGTGGACACCTTACTATTTCGGATGAAGACTTTGATGAGGGACAAAAATTCTATTATATGGTTCAAAGAGAGGTACTTAACCAGCTTATTAGATGTTTTAGAATAGATCCTCTACCACCTCAGAATCTTGTACAATTAAATTTGTTTGGACCACCAGAGCCCATAAAATGGAATTATTGGCAATGGTATCGGTTTTGGAAAGATTGGATGAATTATTTTCCTGGTAATTTATGGAAAATTATTGAGCATCAAATCTGCAATAAAAAACCTGCTCTTTCCCGTCGTCTTCCTATAAAAAATTGGGATGATGTAATTTCTTTTGATGCAGAGGAGTGTTTACGTTCTGATGCGTTGGATATTTCTCAAGAAGAAATAGAAGACTGTTATGGCGATGATTAGTCATAATGAAAACAAAAGTTAAAACTCTTCTTGTTTATCCGGAGGAGTTTTTCTTTTTTTGATTTTCTGTCACATTCTCTTGAAATAAGTAGACAAATCTGTATAAGTTGTCTACTCACTTGAGGGAATAATTGGTTGAGCAGAGTTTTTACCTTTTATTTAGAGAAAATAAAAATGAAATTACTTAGAAATCTGATTGCTAACATTGTGATTTGTGGATTCTTACTTCGGCTTTTCAATCATTTTCAACTCGGAATTGATATTACCGTTAATCCAGAACTCACGAGTACTCGATTACATCGAGTGGCGATATTTGTGATTCTGGGATTTGTCTTTTGGTTGCTTAATTCACCTATTAAATGGTTGATTCAAACCTTGTCATTTCCTGTCAATATGTTGACCTTGGGACTCTTTTCTTTGGTGATCAACGTTGCAATTTTCTATCTCTTTTCTCGAGTGATGAATACTTATTTTGCTCCAGATATTGTAGTTAAAATGGGAAATCTTCTGCAAACCTTGATTCTTTCCTTGATTATGTCGGTGGGGGTCACTATTCTCAAAAAGATTGTTTAAATTATTCAGATTTATTGTTTTTTACCCTATTATATACCTGTTTAGCTATGGCACATTATTCATTAACGAGAGACAGAGCGTCTGTTTTATTGGGAGTCTCTACGAGGACGATTGATAGATATATCAAATCTGGAAAGCTTTCTTATAAAAAAGTTGCAAATAAAGTCCTTTTATCTAGGGATGAATTGGACGCTTTAAGTTCAGAATTTTCTGCTTTAAGACAGGAAGTTTCTACCGAATTGGTTAGTCAAAATGCTGATCATACTATTCCTGCTGTTCGTCAAGCTACGGATTTTTCTGCTTTAGAAGATAAAATTGATAAATTTGCGTTGATTTTCAACGAGAAAGACAAAATGTTGGAAGAAAAAAATAAGGTGATTTTTTTGCTTCAGCAGAGAATAGGGGAGTTAGAGAATAAAATTCAGAATATGATTGCTTTGCCTGATTACACCAAGGAAAAACAAGAAGCAATTCAAGAAAAACAGAGATTGGAAGCAAAATTACAACAATTGACCTCAAAATTAAAAGAACAAGAGATGAAAACCTTTATTGTGATTGGTTTCGCGATTATTCTCATTGCTGTGGCTTCCTTCTTGTATGTGAAGATGAATGGATAACTGCTACGCAATTACCTATTATCCTGCTTTTGCTCCTTTTTCAAAAATACATCCAAAAATTTCTTCTAATTCCTTCCTCTGTGGGAGGAATTTTTGATCAGCGAGCCAATTGAAGAACTCATAATTAGCAAAATTTACCATATACTGCAAGCCTTTCCTTTCTAGTCCGGGATAGCTTTCAATTGCCCCCAATTTGAGAATAAAAATATCTTCATTATATAAGTCCTCAATCCCTTCGATGATTTTCTTGAATTTTTGTGGATAATACTTTTTGATGGCATAGACCAATCTGTTGTAGTAATCTCAACCTTCTCCTCTTCCTTGATAATTCTTCATGTGTCTATTCGCAAGTTGATAATACTTGTTGATTTCTTTTTGGGTAAAAAATCCGTAGTCTACCGTATTGTCCCAATCTCCAATAAAGTAGTTCTGAATTCAGAATTTATTTAAAAATTTATGCCAAGAATTGTAGGATCCTTTCCCGTTAATATTGATAAGTTCGTAGCTTCCTACGATATCTTCCCATCCTGGCTGGTCCTGTAGCCACTTTAAATAATGAGCAAAGAAATATAAATCTGAATCGCCTTCCACGAGGATAATTTTATCCACGAAGAAGATCTTCGACAAGTTCTCATATCTCAGCAAATGAACGAGTTTTGCGTCGTCGGAAGCGATTTGAAGATGAGGATTGAAAATGTGGGTTTCATCAGCATTTTCATTTTGAAATCTGTATACATTGGTGATATTTTCCTCATTGATAAAGAGGGCAGAGTAGGTCGAAAGGAAAAACTGGGTTCCGTTTTCTTCACTAAGTTGATTGAGCAGAACTGCTAATTCCTTTTGTAATTGTGGGTGAGTGTGGAGTTCTGGTTCATCAATAATCATAAATCCGTCTCTCAAATCATTCCCATAAATCGCGAAAAGAATGAGCAAAATTGACTGTTGCCCAGCACTTAAATCAGAGAAATAAAATCTGTCTCCTTTATCATTCTTGAGTTTTAAACTCAGTTCTCCTTGTAGATATTCAATGAAAAGCTCTTTATTAATAAACCTCTTAATAGATTTTGTCATTCTCTTCCAAAGATTGGAGTTGTAGAGTCTGTTCTCAATATTCTCGTCAATGTTTGTGGTGTCAGAATTGAGCAAGATTTCTTGGGAATTTTTATTGATAATAGTTCGAATTTTATGTAATACTTTATAAAATCCCTCAAAATTCTGATTTTTTTCTGTTTTTTGCTGAAAAATATACGTATCAAATTCTTGGCAATCATTCAGATATTTCCGCTCATTCATATCTCTTTCGCTAGAAACAACACTGAACGTATTTTTTAGTGGATATCGCATTCTCTCGTTGTCAGCTTCATTATCTTTTTTAAACTGATTAAAAATTCTGATACAAATATAGAGCAATTCTTGTTCTTGGATACAGACCAGAGCAAAGAGTTCTTGAGGTGTTAACTTGCTTTGATCAATGATAAAGGTTTGTTCTTTTTCAGAAAATTCTGCACAAATATGGATAGTTTCTATATTTTTTTGGATGTCTTCAATGGAAGTGTCTGGGAATCTATAAGGTATCTTACTATATTTTTCGATAATTTCATTGAGTTTATCTGCATATTTGCAGGCAAATCCGATGTTTTCAAAGTCGTTTTGGAAAAGTTCTATAGTGATCTCTACTCCTGCAGGCTGATCTTGAGTCCTGGAGTGTTTGCTGAGTTTTGTAGTTTTCTTTGGGATGAATTGGATTGCTTGTTGTTGATCAGATTTTTTTTCTGCTTGGAGCAATGCTGGATTAAAGGTGTAATCAAAGACCATATTGCGAACAAATTGGTTGATAATTTCGATGAAATTACTTTTCCCACTTCCATTGGCACCAATGAGGATATTGAGATCTGTTTTATTCTCTGAAGCAGGAAATTGGATCCCTTCTGAATTGGGAAGATCTGTTAGGAATGGGAAACTCATAATATTGGAAATTTTTATTTCTCTGATTTTCATAGGAGGAGTGGGGTAGTGGGTAAATTTTTCTTTGGAGAAAACTTTTCCTCTTAAGTATACGAGATTTTCTTTAAAAATCAAATTATTGTCCATGAAATTGGTTTTGGTCATAAAAGTAGCAAAAAAGTTGCAAAAATCTGATATATATATACTTAATTATCCAATAGAGGATATTTTTATTCTATAAAACATTTATCATGTCAGAAAAATTAAAATCAGCACGAGAATCTACTAAAAAACGAGGCACAGGAGTCTTGCCTATTGCTGCTTTAGCAGCTGTCCTTTATGGATGAAGTAAATTAATGCCTACAGCGGAAGAACGGCTGGCTAGTGACATCAGAAAAGCAAAAGAAATACTTTATATCCCAAAGTCTTTGTCAGCAGAACAACAAAAAGAGTATGAAGACTATATTCATTATTTTTCAGCTACTAGTGTCCATGTTGAAATGCCTCAGGAACTTTTACAACAATGATGGGAAGTAAGTGGTGACTGGCAACGAAAATTAGCACTCTATAAGTATGATAAAGATGTTAAAAGTTTAAATAAAATTATACGTTCATTTGTTAGTATCCAGCAATTTAATACGTTTATCAATCTAGCAAGAGATTGGGGAATAAAGGAGAATATCTTTGAAGAAACGGAATATTTAAATATCCACAAAGAAAAAACTGAAAATAACACATGGGTGGGTAATTTTGAAGTCCCAGAAATGAATTATTATAAACTCACTCAGGATTAAGCTATGATTATTTTGTTATCTATATTGTGCAAAGTAATATACCTATGTTTTTTGAGTAATATTTTTCTTTTTTTGAAACTTTATCTTTTGTTTGTAGACAGATATAGACAAGATATCTGAAAATAAAAATTATTTTGGTAAATTTTAAAAAATATTTGTAAAAGTAGAAAATGCAGATTCTTTCTATTTTCCTGAGAAAATACTGATTCAAATTCGATGATTTTTTTGAGTGAGTCGAACTAAGTGAAGGGGGAGATAAAAAACGTGGCTTATTTTTTCGGGGATTTTGGATAGTTGAGAGGGTAGTTGAAAAGAGAGCTTTCCTATTTTATAAGTTTCTATTTGCAATTTTACTGGGTATTCGTATTATTCTTATGATAATTTTTATTTTAATTTGATAAACCGAAAAAGAAATCACGAATGAAGTTGGCTTATTTTGGTCTTTGTGTTTACTTTGCACAATGTATCTTGTGCAAAGTATATGGGATTTATCTTTGTTGAGGTAAAGTTTCGAAAATCCCCTATAACTCCTTTATAAATCAGAATAAAAAAACTTTAAATTTGCGGATTTCTTTGTCTTATCAAATGTAGGTATTTTTTCTCTATGATTATTAAATCTGCAACTTTTATAAAAAGTTCTCCAACTTTGAAAGACTGCCCCACTCCCCTTCAGCCAGAATTCGCGTTTTTTGGTAGGTCTAATGTGGGAAAATCTTCTCTTATTAATGCTCTCACTCAAAGAAAAACATTAGCAAAAGCTTCAAATACTCCTGGTAAGACCAGACTTTTAAACTTTTTTCTTATCAATGATCAGTGGCAAATTGTGGATCTTCCAGGATATGGATATGCAAAAGCCAATGATACTGAAAAAAAGAGTTGGCTCAATACCATACAAAATTTTCTAACCAAGAGAGAAACATTGAAAAAGGTTTTTCTTTTAATCGATGCGAGTATTCCTCCTCAGAGAATTGATCTAGAGATGCTAGGTAGTTTCGTGGCTGAAAGGATAGATTTTGCAATTATTTTTACCAAGATTGATAAGTCTACCCAGAAAGAAAGAAGTAAGAATTTTAAACTTTTTACAAAGGAATTAAGCAAAATCACTAGAATTCCTCCGCTTTTCTTTTCTGTAGACAATATTTCTGGAAAAGGTAGAGATGATGTACTGAATTATATTGAGACTCTCTTATAAAATCTGATTTTTATTATTGTTTGTAAAGATAAAGTTCTTCTCTCTTCTTCTTTTGTGGTAAACAGAGGTTAGAGGTTTTTTTCGTTTTATCCTTGTAATTTCATTTGGCACTCCTATAGTGAGGGTACAAAATAAAAATAAATAAAAACTATCAACGTCCGTGGGACAAAAAAATCATTCTTTCGGTTTTCTGAAGGAATTTGTAGTGGTTTGTTGTCTGTATTCGGAAACATTCGCTATGGCACGCGGAACATTACCAAATGGGAAGCTCGCAGGTAAAAACTAGATCGCTTTTCTTCTTTGTTTTCTTGGTGTGGTTATTGGTTGGGTATATACAGATGTGTGTAAATTGTACATATCTTTATAAACCCGGTTGATAAGGGTTATTGGCGATCTAGTCTCTCTGGAGACGGTTTGTTTGCAAACTGTCTTTTTTTATTTTTAGAAAAAGCACCTCTTTGTGACTGGTCTATATCAAACTTTTAATAGGTTTTGTCCCCAGATTCTTTCAATTTCTCCGTGAATTTCATAATCTCTTTTTGAAAATGCAACTCTACCTCCCCGACAGCACCATTTCTATTCTTCCTGATACAAACATCGGTCGCACCTTTCTTATCCGTGTCGGGGTCATAATAATCTTCTCTATGCAACATCAAAACGGCATCGGCGTCCTGCTCAATGGCCCCAGACTCACGAAGGTCAGAAAGTTGAGGCTTTTTGTCTACTCTCTGCTCTACAGCACGAGAAAGCTGAGAAAGGGCTATGATAGGTACTTCTAGTTCTTTTGCGAGTTCTTTGAGTCCTCTGGAAATATCGGAGATCTCTTGAGTTCTGTTTCCGATAAAACTGGTAGCGTGCATCAACTGTAGGTAATCTACAATCACGAGGTCAAGCCCCTTCTTTTCTATTTTCAGTTTTCTGAGTTTTGATTTTAGGATAGGAACCGTTAGTCCTCCTTTATCATCAATGAAAATCTTTGATCCTCCGAGTTCTTCCATCGCCTCTCCCATTTGAGCGAAGTCTTCATTAGTTAGGTCTCCTTTGCTTATTTTATACATTGGCACCTTAGAAACTTCGGACATAATTCTGTCGACAATACTTTCTGAGGACATTTCGAGAGAAATCATCACTACAGATTTTTTTTGTCCTAATGCGACATTAGTAAGCATATTGAGAGCAAAAGCGGTCTTTCCCATTGAGGGTCTAGCTGCGAGAATGATAAGTTCTCCTGGTTTAAATCCTGCAAGCATATCGTCTATGAGTTTGTAGCCAGAATTTACTTTTTTCGCGTTTACGGATTCTGGATTATCGACAATTTCCATATACTCCTCTACTCTTCCTTTTAAAATCTCTTCTAAACTCAAAATCCCCTCTCCGATTTGGTTTTGTGTGAGTTCAAAGACTCTTTTCTCGATATCATCAAAAATCTGAATGGTCTCTTTCTGTTCATAGGCATCTCCCGAAATTTGCTGGCAGACTTTTAAAACTTGTCTCAAAAGGGACTTATCTTTGACGATTTTACTATATTCCACGCAGGGAGCTGTCGAAATGAGGAACCCAGACAATTCGTAGAGATAATCGATCCCTCCAATGCTTTCCAGATTCCCATTTTTTGATAATTGGTCAGAAAGGGTGATCACATCAATGGTTTTATGGTTGCTTCGGAGTTGGTGGATTGCCTCGTAGATGAAGCTATGCTCCTTTTGATAGAAGTCTTTGTGATTGATTCCGTCTCCTTCAAAGATCCACATAGTTTCAGCGTCCATTAAAGCTCAGGAAATCACGCCTTTTTCGGCTTCAATGTTGTGAGGTGGGGTGTTGTAATCTGCTACCATTGCGAGAGTTTAAAAGTATAAAAGTTAAAGAGTTTAAAAGGCTGAATTGCTTAAATCTTTCGGAGGTCTAATAAAGATTTCTTCTTGAACAACTCATTGCATAGCATATATATATGATTGAAAAATAATTTTGGCAACCTCCTCAGTATTCATCATTATCGGTCAAAGTTCTTCCAATTCCTCAGAAGTTCGCATAGGTGTATACATTTTTCACGGATACATACCTATCACAGAGATATTTTTCTCTTTCACTTCCTCTCTCAGAATATCAGTATACATTTTCAATCCCGCTTTACTTGCTCCGTATGCACTCGCTCCCGCTCTGCCTTTGGTAGATTGAACAGATCAAATATTGATAATTACCCCTTGATTATTTGCTATCATCTTTGGCAACGCCAACCTGGTACATCGCATCGCACTTATGAGATTAGTTTGAATAGTATCTTCAATATGTTCCAAACTCTCCTCATACGTATTTTCCCAATACCCTATTCCACTATTATTGATGAAGCAATCAATATGAGAAATCTGACTAAATACCTCTTGCAAAGTTTCTTTATTACGAATATCGCAGACGAAATATCCTATGCTTTCCTGTCATAATTCCTGTTGGAGAGAGAGCATTTTTTCCTCATTTCTCGCTAAAATAACTACGTATCGTCATTGACCAACGAATGCTCTTACGATTGCTTCTCCTAGTCAGCTCGTTCATCAAGTGATACAGAGAGTAGATTTTTGATGTTCCATTTTGCAGAATGATAACAGATAAAAAGGCAGATTTATCTTGATAGTTTAATGTACTCTTTGAAGGTTTGATAATACGGTTCTAGTTCTGATTTGCAAATATCTAACGAGAGAATTGCATATTTTTCATCAAGTTTTTTTTCTGCTTCGTCCAGACACGCTAAGAAATCAAGAGGTCTTTTCCCTAGTGTGGTAAAATAACCAAAGACCCCCTTTGGTGAAATGAAACGGTAGCAATCCGCGTTTGCACAAATCTCCGCCTCAATGCAAGTATACGGAATTGTTCCGTGATGAGCTTCCACACAGTTCAAAACCTTTCTCTCATCTTCTTTGCTGATATATATATATTACTATTTTTTAGAAATTCCTCAGTCGCAATTTTACTCATTTGAACGTGCTCCGCTCCTCTTTTTTCTGAGAATGCCTGCCCTAATTTGCAGTCCATTAAATATACACCTAAAAGGACGATGGTTTTGTCGGCGTGTAGTTTTTCTGCAAGTTCAATGGCTTTTTGTTCGGAAAGTTCAAAATTGATCAAAGTAGGTAAACCGTACTTTTCGATTTCACTGAGAGCAAAGGCTCTGGTCGCTTGAAGGATATCCATCGAAAGATTGGTGAAGGAGTAAAGTGATGATTACATTATAAAAAAATCTGATGGATTTTCAAGAGAAAATACCAGTTTTTACCTAGTATTTTTTAACATTTTATTTCACATTTTTTTAACAAATAATCCATTAGGAGACTATAATTGTTCTAAAAATTTGCATTTATTGTTCAAATAGTTATACTTGAAGAGCATACAATTCATATTTAGATAATTTGCCGATGAGGTAATTCTGCCTTTCTTGACTGATTATAGTTTCTAACTAGAAAATGAAGCACTCTCGTTGCTGAATAATCTAGTTGGTGATGATGTCATTAATTTGGCGAATTATCTTGGATTGTATGCACTCACGGCGGGGGTGCTTTTTATTATTTTACCAATCTACTTATGAAAGAAACATTCAATAAAGCGAAAGAGTTTTTAACTCCTAATACACCAGAGAAAATTAGAAAGAAAGTTGAGGCTATTTCATCTTTTCTTGATGAGCTTAATTCGTCCGACCTCCCTAAAAAGTATAGGAATATTACAGGGAAAGGCGAGATAGAGATTTATAGAAATAATTGGACTGACCGAGGTAGCAGTATTTCTGATGGTACCTATCCCTACACTCCTCATCACCCAAGTGGAACTGACGAAGTAGATGTAATTATTGATGCAGAAGGTAAAATAACAGATATTATTTATAAAAGCTCTGCCTATTATACTCATTCGTCTACAAATACCTATAAATGGAGTAATGAAAATGATAGAGAGCATATTGCTAAAGAATATGCATCAAAGATTCTTGGTCTTAATAAAAAACTTCGTAATAGCATTAAATTTGAAAAAGTATTCTGACCAACTCAAAGAAGGATAGAGGATATTTTTGGAGGATATTTTTGGTAAAATTTTAATCTAGGCTTTTTTAGAAATTTTTCTTTCTTTTTTATTTTCTTTAATTTTATGGATTTTTTCTGGCTATTCCCCTGCTTTGATCAGTTTTCGAAAACGAAAATAATGATATTGCAATGTAATTATTTCTGCAATTCAACGATATGGTAAAGGAAGCAGACTTTTGCTTCTTTTTTCTACTTCCATAAATTTGCTGGATATTCCCCTGCTTTGATTAGTTTTTCAATACTCTCTTTTGTTGCTTCTTTATCTTCTTGATAGGTGACACCGAATCGTTGTGAAGTAGTGGGAAGTACCTCAACTATCCCTCCGATCTCATTCATCCATCTGGAAACTACCTCTGGCATATAAAATTCTGCTTTAGAGTCATTGATATTTTCTGTGAGAAAATCGCGGAAATAACTCTCATAATAAGGGATGATTTTGGGAGTAAATCCCATCATATTCATAGAGCAAAGAGAAGTTGGTGAAAGTTCCTTCGCATAGAAACCCCCTTCCGCAGGCTGTTCAAATAGAATTTTTCAATTTTCTTTGTAGATTTTTTTTGTTTCGACAACTTTGATTAAGTGTCCACTTGTGTCTAGTTCGCAAATCCCTCTGGAAACGGTTCCATGATCAGATAATACTTCTGATAAGGTATATCAAACGATACAACAACTGTTAGTATTGGCAGGATTACGAAGGAAATCTGCGAGTACTTGATAACTTTCTCTGCCATAGAAATCGTCTGCGTTGATTACGGCAAAGGGTTCCTGAATGAAAGGGGTGGCACAAAGCACGGCATGAGCTGTTCCTCGGGGTTTTTGTCTTTCAGCAGGAAGTTCAAATCCATGGGGCAAATTAGTAAGTTCTTGAAAAGCAAATTCTACCTCGATTTTACCATGAAGTTTGTTTCCAATCAGACTTTTAAATTCTTCTTCAAAGTCTCTTCTGATGACGAAAATGACTTTTGTGAAGCCTGCTCTAATTGCATCATAGAGGGAATATTCCATAAGAATTTCGTTGTTGGGACCGAAACTGTCAATTTGTTTGAGAGCTCAACCATATCTGCTACCCATTCCAGCAGCGAGGATTACGAGAGTGATTGGCATGGTGTTTTTTTTGTTAGAAAGTAAAAGTCTGATTTCAGAATAGGATTTGCTGTTTTTTATTCAAGGGATTTTTTTGTATTTATATAGCATTGCCTTCGGCGACCTACTTTCTTGTCTTGGCACAAGAAAGTAGGCAAAGAAACCCAAGAGCTTTCAGTGCCCCTGAGTTGGGTATTGCTATGGAAGTTGGGAATACGAAGCTTTGCTTCACCCACAAGTGGGGCCCATCAGCAAAGCTTGATGTTGACTTGCTTTTTTTGGGATTGGCTACGGTTGGGCTGGTGAAAGCTCGAGGTGTGATATTGTCTGATATTTTGGATGTAATATAGTAGAAGGATTTTTTATTTATGAAAAAAAAGCTTATCAGTGATGATAAACTTTCTTCCTCATACTACATACTTTGGGGAAAGCATGAAATACAAATTAGGAAGAAGAATTAAATGTATATGTCCTATAACTGTAAGCGAAAGAAATAAGAATATTTCAAAGCACTTACCCCTGAAGTATCAGGCAAACCTAAATAACTTCTGAATATACTATCTCTCATAGACAAGCTATGAATTGAATTACTACATTCCAAACCGTTTTGAGATCGGGAAGCAATACTTCTCTAAAGATATCATACGAAACTCCTTTTTGAGCAACTCAAATCCAACTATTGTTGAAAGAAAGCTGATTTGTAATCATAATTGTATTTATTTAACGATGAAGCTAAACAAAGAGGCAACCAGTTCTTTATCATGAGCTTATAGCACAGAATGCTATAAACAGAGACAAGTGACGATAGTAATAGAGGTTATCGATATTTTACTTGGGAAGTAAAACAGTACAACATCTTTATCTTTTAAGATATCACTACCAATTACAAATGAATTTAACCATATACATAATAAAGACCAATCTTCCTATTTTCTCAAGCAGTCTCACAAGAAAACGACTCAAGAAAATAGGAAGGTGAATAAAAGATATATCTTACATTCTATTAAAGCAACCGATGAAGGAATACTTTAACAACCCTGAAGTATCAGGCAGACCTGAAGGCTTCGTAAACAACCCATCTCTAATGAACACTGCAGAAGCAAAGTCATTATTTGAGAGATACAGTTCCTAATTCTTTTGAAATTAAGAAATCAGTACTTTCTTTACAGATAAATTGTGGTATCCAGTTTGCCATTCACAACGTACAAGGTTAATCGCACGGTTGAATAGATTGTACTCTTACTAGCAGTCTTAATACAGTTATATCTTCATATACAAGCGTCTCTTTCACTTGAATACAGCTTTTTTAAAGGCTCTGACTATAAATACTCATAACGAAATCAGATTTCTCTCATTTCTGGAAGCTCCTAAGAATGATTTTCACATCCTTTAGTGCCGAAAAGTGTTAAAACTCATAAAGATTGATGCTTTACAATAACTTTTCTTTTATAGTAGGTAAGATATGCTTGATAGTTGTTCTTGTAAGTGATAAGCATACAAGAACTCCAATGATAGATGTGTACAGCTCCTATTTTTGTAGAATGCTGAACTCATAACACTGAAGAACCAAGGCATCTCGATTTGTTTCCTCTGCAAGTAAATCCTTTATCCTTGCGGACAAGTGAGAATGGTATCAGACGTGTAGGTATCTCCTCGGGAGGAAGACATTTACAAATCCTTTAATGACACTACTAAGCACAAAGGGATTACCCATATATCTTTTAAAGACCACTCTTCCTATATGGTTAAACAACTTAAAACCGCTGTCAAACCGTATAGGAAGATTCTACTAACACCTATGCCTTTACTTCATCTTGCAATGAAGTCAAACAATCATCTCTCAGCTGGGGTAAACCAACTTTTGAAAGGACAGTTCCTACAACCTTTTGTAATTGTGAGAAGCTCTACTTTCTAGTGAAGAAATATTGTTGCTATATTTTTAATCATTCACTCACTGAACTCCGTAGGGAAACCTTCTTTTGAAAGGTATATACCGAAACACAGGGTTGAAGACTTTGTAATCAGAATAGTATTCTCAATGCAGATAGTTATGTACCTTTATGACGTCTCTCTCGAACATAAAGCAACTTTTTAAAGGTTGATCCTATGAAATCTCTATAACGAAACCAGATTTCTCTGAATTTCTGGGGACTAAACAGAACGATTTGCACGTTCATGAGTGTCGAGAAGGTTAAAACTCTACTGGAGTGATGCCAGCAAATACCTCTCTTTCATAGGGGAACACACGCTAGATACTTTTCCTCATAAGTGATAAACAAACAAGGACTACTTTGATAGCTTTGAACAGTTCCTAATTTTGTAGAATACTGAACAGAGAACAAAGCAGAATCTAGGCATTTCGATTTTTTTCAGATACCATTCTCTCCTTTACTCAGATCGTGATGAACAAGTCAGCACGGAGGTAAGCGAGGATATTCTCGAGCATCTTCGAGATATTACCAGGGAGTAACACCGTAAGAGAACTCTTTCAAGGAGAATACCAAGTACAAATGATAGCAAATAGGTGGTAAAGATCATTCTTCCATTAGCCATCGGAGGAAACATTTTTGAGGTGTTTTCTTGATGACGGTATTATTATAATCACAAAAAAAAATAATGCAAATTTTTTGGCACTTTTTTTATCTGTGAAATAAAATAGGCTTTTAAAGCTGGATTTTAGGAACGGATTTTTTGTGTTTTTGTGTGTTTTTTGGTAATTTTGATGATTTTAACCCCTCTTCCGTCGTCCTCCTCGGATAGGGACGAGCCCTATCCCTACTTGTCCTCCTCCCTCTCAGCCGATACATCGGCTAGAACAAAATAAAGAAATTCCTATTTTTAATCCCCCTGCTAGGGGGAAAACGAACGAAGTGAGAGGGGGCTATTAACACACAAAGGGCTATTCGTCAATTAACAAACCGCACTTATCCCCAATCTGAATCCCATTCTTTTTACTACTTCCTTGATTGAGTTCCAATACATATTGAGCTTTTTCAGCGGGAAGGTAGGAAGGACACGGGTCAGCCGTGCAAGGTTCTGTTTCTTGGATATCCACGATTTGAAAATCTGTATTGAGTCGGAGCATATCGAGGGGAATGAGGGTATTCTTCATTCGGAAAGAGTGGGTGGCTTCATCTGGGAAAACGAAGAGCATTCCTGCATCGTCTGGGAGAGTTTCGCGGTACATCAGTCAGATTTGTCTTTCTTCTGGAGTTTGTGCGAGTTCGATGGTGAAGCATTGGTCGTTGCAACAGATTTGAGGGGAAGCTGGGATTTTACGAGTTGTGAAAAGAAGGTAGCCTCCAATAAGGAGGATGAGAAGAGAAAGCAGAATTCGGAGGAGGGATTTTGGGTACATTTGGGAGAGAGATGATAAAGCGGATATTGCTTGAATTATATAGGTTTCAATAGAAATTTCCAGAAGAAAAAAATCCCGCATTTCTGCGGGACTCTACCTACCCCTTCTTAAACATACTCTTGTATGCTTCATCAACCCTTTTTCTTTGATCTTCAGGGACATCTTTGTAAGAAATAGTACCACACTTGATTAGTGCAACCATTTCAGCGATCTCTTCTTCTGTTTTCTTTCATAAATTGAGAATTTCTTCTGCTACTATATTAGATGCAGTCTTTCCTTCTGGAAGATTATCTGTAGTTAAAGAGGAATTGAAGTTAGTCATAATGTTAGTATAAGAGGTAAAATGTCACCACATAGGGTTGACTTACGCTATCATTATATATTTTTGCTATATAAAGTCAACACCAAATGAAGAGATTTATATTTTATTCCTTCGGCAATGTTATACTCCACTCCCCTTCCTTTAAATCTCCCAAATAATACTCCCCTTCCTTCACTCTCTGTAAATCCAACAACTCATATCCCAACGCCTTTATCACTCTCCTAATATGCCTCTTCTTCCCCTCGGTGAGTGTAATCTTATATTGCAATGGGAGCGAAGTCGGAACAACGGCTTTGAATTTTAAGAGGTCGTCTTCATCACGGATTCAGCTTTTTGCTTTCTGTTGGTCGGCAGAAGAAAAAGGAGAAGAAAGCTGAATGAGATACTCTTTCTCGACTTGGAATTTGGGGTGCTCGTACTGATGCACTAGTTCGGGAGAGTTTGTCAGGAGGACGAGTCCCCTGCTCTCTTTGTCCAGCCTTCCGATATAATAATAGGAGTGAAATTCTGGGGGAAGGAGTTCGTAGATGGTTTTGTTGTGAGGGTCGGACTTGGAGACGACATAGCCTTTGGGTTTATTGAAGAGGAGGAGTTTTTGTTCTGACAAACCCCCTTCCGCTTCGCTCCCTCCCCCTTGTCAGGGGGAAACGCAACTTATGTTGAACGGTACTTGGACCTCATCTCCTGAAACAAGTTCGTGTTTGAAGGATTCCACTTTTTGATCATTTACCAAAATCTGACCCTTTTTGATGAGGTCTACAATCGTGCGACGGGAAAGGTGTTGAGTGGTTTGGAGATAATGGAGGATGTGCATGGGTTTACTGCAAGATGATGATTTTTCTTCAGACTTTTTGATTTTCTCTTTTATAGACTTCATCTAGGGTTTCCATTTTTCGTCAGAGCTGGGAAGTGAGAGAAGAAATCTGTTCTTCAATGAAACCCCTCGTTCCTTCGGAACCGCCCCCCTCCATAAGGGGGGTACCTTGTCCGAGATAGATGGGGATTGTGAAGACCATTACAGGTTTTTTGTCTTTTGGGAAAAAGTCGGTAATAGTCTGAATGAATTGGAGGTAGAGGTTTTTTACTCGGCGTTGGTATTCTTGGATTTCAGCAGGAGTGGTGGTTTGTTTGATGACAGGTCCAAGTCGTCCTTCGGTGACAATGAGGGTAGCCCCCCCGCCTTTGGCGACCCCTCTCGCAGGGGGTAATAAAAGAGGTGAGAAAGCTGTGGGATTGAGGGGTTTGGAGATGTCTTGTTCGGTGAACTGGAAAAGAAGGTCTTTATTGAAACCCCCTCGCTTCGCTCTTCCCCCTCAATAGGGGGAAACCGTTCACTGTTGTCTTCGTCGTTGTTCATTTGTTAGGGCGAGGTTGAGTTTGATGTCAGAGCCGATGAAGTTGTAGCCGAGGGCGTTGGCGATGAAGCCCGTAGTTCCCGTTCAGCAGAAAGGGTCGAAAATGAGGGAAGCATTTTTATTGTAGGAAAGTGCGATATTGATGAGGGTGTGGGTGAGTTTTGCTGGCATCATTCCTGTTTGCATACTGCGGGCGGGTTTCTCGAAATCTACGACTTCGTATAGTTTGATATTTTGGTAACCTTGAACGAGTCCGTATAAACCCCCGCCTGTCCGTTGTCACGAGACCGAGTCGGCACCCCCTTGTCAGGGGGTTCAATGATTCGTTGGGATTTTAATGAGTTCTATCCCTTTATTTCTCACTTCCATATCGGTATGGAGGATATCGACTTGTTTGAACCTCTTCATTTTGTATTGTTTCTTTAGGTTGATTCCCATATTTTTGTCTGCTATTCAGAGGATTCTTTTGGTACAAACCCCTCTTCTGTCGTCCTTATCGGACAGAGCAAGCCCTGTCCCTACTTCGTCCTCTTCCCTGCCCGTTGTATGGGGAGAACCGCAACTTGTATTTCAGAGGATTTTTCCTAATTCATTTTGTGGAAAAATCAGACCTCGTTTGATGAGGGAGGCGAGATTGGGGAGTTGGTCGGGTTCGTTGGTGTCGAAAGTGATGAGGTGATCAGATTTTTTTTCTAGATTTTTTGGGTGGATAAGTTGGAGTTCTTTGAGGGTGATTTCGGGGTGGTTTCCGATGACGGCGAAGTACATGATAGGATTTCAGAAGATTAAAAAAAGATTACAGAAGATTTATAAGGATTTGTTGATTAGAAACAAATCTTTTATTCTTTACTTATTCTTTTCTTTTATTCTGATCCTTCGGTCTGTAGACTGGAAAAATCAATCTCTAAATCGCATTTTTCAGCTTCTAGAAATTTCCCTTTTTTTCCTTTATGCTTCTTGATTTTATTTTGCATTGATACGATTTCTTTTGCAGTGGTTTTCCGAACTCTTTCTGCATATTCTGGAGAAATTAAGTCCTTAACGGAAAATAAGGTTGTTTCGATATTTTCGTATCTGCTTAGATTTTCTAGAGGAATTTTGAGGATTTTTGAAAGTTTTATTTTGTAAGAAAGGATATCCTCTTTGAATACAGCTTTTTGATATTCTTTTATTCCTGATTGGAGGCAGTTTTTTAGTTCTTGTTCAGTTTTTTGAAGTTTTTTGAGCATTTTATAATATGCCGTCATGGAAAATGAGAGAGATTTGATATTTCTAATATTGAGAGGAGAATCCGTATCTTCGGGATCTCTTTTCTCTATTTTACTTTTGAGAATCTCTAGAAATTTCTGTTGAGAATTTATCTGTCCTGCTTTAGTTCCATATCCTTCATGTTTTATTAGTCGTTCATAGAGTTCTTGTTCATGGGCGTCTTGAAGTTGAGGATATCTTAGTCTGCCTTCTCCGATTCGTTTTACAATCCTTTCAATAATTTTCTTCTCATCGCTATTTCCTTCAAAGCACTCCAAAAGTGTAAGAAGCATCCCATTGGGATTGAGGTAAGAATAAGCTTTGATTTTTTGTCGATTTTTCCCTTCATATTTTTTCCCAAATTCTTCAATTTTTGTTCTACTTTCTCCTAGTTGTCTTTTGTTTCTATAGAGCTTTGCTCTTTCAATATCTGTTTCTGGAGTAGCAAGCACATTGCTAATTTGTGCGATAGTTTTTGCTTGTTCATATGAAGTGCTTTGGATGATGCGAGAGGGAATATAGTAGAATAAGCCTGAATATTTGGATATATATATCCTTACTTTGGGATGATCTGCATAGGTAGTACCCAATCTTTTGAATGCTTCATATCTTGAATGTCCAGAAAGGATATACAGCTTTTTTGTGGTGGGATCGGGTCGGACTACAATGGGATCAAAAATTTCTGGAAAAAACTCCTCTTTCATCACGGAATCTATAATTTTCTGTACGCTTTCTTCGCTGTAGGGTTTTTGTCTATTTTGAAATTCTTTTACATTGAGGGATATTTCCTCTAAAGGGATATTTTTTGGTAGAAAAGCATTACATTCATAGGTATTGTACTCAGATTCCATTACTATTTTTCTTTGATCTAAAAATTATTCTATTGTGGTAGAAAGTATTTGTATCAGCTCTTCTTTCGTGAAATCATCGTTTACTAGAAACTCCCCTTTTTCTTCTTGCTTTATGGTATCTGTGATTTTTATTTTTACTCAGACTCTTTTTTCTCCTTCTGTAATGAGTGTAGGAGCAAATTTTATATTTCCTTGATAGAAATCATAAAGTCTAGGAGTAGATCGTAAAGTATGCAGTTCTTCCTTGATATAAGTAATATCATGTCGGATCGCTTCTTTTCTCCTTTCTTTTCGAGCGAGTTCTGGATTATTTTCAGGTGCGGTCATAGTATTTAGTGATATAAGATGATAATTGGGGTCTAAATCTTTCTTCTAACCATTCTTCTAGTCTTTCTTTTTCTTGTCCTACGTTAGGCATAATATCTTGGTATCCTTCTAATCAATATCATCATTTGCATGAATGATCGAGAGGTAAGAATACTATGTGGTCAAATCTGCTATCAATCATACCAAGTTTATACCCATATTCTCTAGCAATCTTATGGGCTTTTAGTAATCCTGGAATACATCTTCTTATATATTCAAAATCCCTTTCTATGTTTCTTTTTCAATTCTCATTGTCGGATTCGTATTTGATGATTAGCTTTATATGTTTCTTTACTGCCTCGATGATAACATTTTTTGTGAATGTATCTATTTCGTCATCGTTGCTGTTTATAGAGATAAGTCTTCCTACGAGTGTTTCAATCTCAGGATCATTATCTTTTATAGCAAATAGGATATCTGCTGTTATAGTATCTGGACTATCACTTAACTTTACTTCGTTTATTGATTCTGTAGTTTCAGGTGATGTTCCTGTTGGGTATTTTGTTGCTTCTTCCATTGTATAATTAATAATAAGCTAAAAAATATGATATATTCTTCTCTACTTCTCCTCGCTTAATCTCTTCGTAATAAATGCAGGCGTTTCTAAGTCCTCTTCTGGTTCGGAAAAATGGAATTCTTCCTTATCCGTAGGTTGAGAAGTCGGAGAGTCAGATTTTAAACCTCTTAAAATAAAGTTTTCGCTTTCATTTTTTCTGATACTCGCTCCAACCGTAGGGCGACCGAGCAAATCTCTTTGAGGCTTTTTGATAATAGTATCTTTGCTCTGCTCTTCAAATCCTGTGGCGATAATGGTTACTTTCACTTCGTCTTCAAAGCTCTCATCAAAGCTCATTCCCCAAATCATATTCACATCGGGGTCGAGGATACTTTCAATCACACTAGCCGCTTCCTGTACTTCCACTGGTGTAAGGTCAAGTCCTCCTGAAACGGCGAAAATCACTTTCTTCGCTCCATCGAGATTGGTTTCGAGGAGTGGGTTTTCGATAGCTTTTCTGGCTGCGTCCACTGCCCTCTTCTCCCCTGCTCCGTATCCGATACCGAGCAAAGCGTTTCCAGAATTAGACATTACCTCTCTGATGTCGGCGAAATCGATATTGATGTCCCCTGGTTTGATGATGAGGTCGGAAATTCCTTGCACTCCCAAATAGAGAATTTTATCAATCATTGTAAATGCCTGTTTGAAAGTCGTTTTTTTATCAATCACCGTGAAAATTTTATCGTTAGGAATCACGATGAGGGTATCTACCGCTTCTTTCATCTTTACGAGTCCGTCCTCAGCATTATTTTCTCTTTTCTTTCCTTCAAAACTAAAAGGTTTCGTCACGATACCGATGGTGAGAATTCCCATAGATTTTGCGATATTCGCGATAACGGGTGCTGCTCCGGTTCCGGTTCCCCCTCCCATTCCAGCGGTGATGAAGACCATATCGGCGTCGCGAAGTGCTTCTTTGATTTCGCTTTCAGATTCCTCTGCTGATTTTCTTCCGATTTCTGGGTTTGCACCAGCTCCGAGTCCTTTCGTGATGTTGAGTCCGATGTTGACTTTGGTTTGACCGAGGTTGATGGCGAGGTCTTGGGCGTCGGTGTTGATAGCGACGAATTCTACGCCGTCGAGTCCTTCTTGAATCATTCTGTTGAGGGCTTTGTTTCCACAACCTCCGATACCGAGGACTTTGATTTTTGCTCCAGGGATGAATTCTGGGATGATTTCTTGGATTACCATTTGTGTATAGTGTAAAGGTTAAAAAAGGTTTAAGAGGCTGGATTAATCATTTATTAAAGACTGTACTATGTTTTTATTAGTTTCTCATGTAATATCATTTTCTTTTGGTGTATAATTAGGGTCTCGTTCTTTCATAAGATTTAGCCATTCTTCATCATTAAGCTCTATATCGCAATCTGGTCCTGCTTTTGTAATAATGTTGATCGTCTTATCTTTGAGACTAATTCATCAAATAAGCATGCCTTTATAGCGAATAATTCTCTGGAAATCCTTACTTAATAGACTATTTACTCCTTCTCAGAATCATTTGATTTTTATAGAAATAAATTGGAAGTGATTATCTTCTCTTAATCTCGCTATACTACTTTCCACTCTTCGTCATTCTTGCAATCCTTCAAAAGGTTTTATTATTCAATTTTCATCAAAAGTACGACATTCATATTCAGGGTGATATTTTCATGGGGATTGTATTACAAGAGACTTAACAAGAGATTTAGGATTTATAAACTGATATGTTTCGTCATATGCAATGAATTCTCCCTCTTTTAATCATGAAAATGGTTTAATCTCACCATTTTTGAAGAAGAAAAATCATTCTTGGTTCCTAGTATTGTTATTATGCTCTCCTTGAATATTATATACACGAGCTGTTTCTGAATTTTTGTTTAGTTCTACAAGTTTTGCTTCAACGTTATTGAAGATAATTTCTTCATTAATTTCTGCTTTCCCATCAAAGTAAAAATAGTGAGTGTTTCAGTCTTCATCTATGATACTAATTACATTTCTATCTGTATTGTATGCTTCAATTTCATAGGTTTTCCCTTCAAATCCTTTAAATATAAATGGTTCAATTTTCCCTTTGGTAGGATTATAAAGATAAAATTTATCAAATTCCCCATTTTTAGGATCAACAGAAGCGATATTATTTTTTATTTCGTATATATCCATTCATTCAAGTGTTCATTCTATTGGTCTAAGATTGTATTCTTTGTCTATATAATAAACTGTTCTTTGAGAAGTATCATTATTGTATAGTTCTATTGTATTGTTTTCATAATTATCTCCTTTTCGATTAGAGGGATGAAATCCTTCTGGAAGTCCTTTTAGTGGAGTGCATTCTCAATTTTCATTATATTTCATATATCAGTTTGTCTCTGTATCTATGATAGGGTGTTTTTCATTCAATTCTTCCCAATTATTTATAGAGATTCCATAAGGGAGTGGTAGGATTTTTCAATCTTTAAAAACCATTGAAGAATATTCTCTTTCATTACTTCCATAGGGTAATCATGGTATTAGTTTAATGACTCTAACAAAATAGATACCTGGATAGAATAATTTATGAGGCTTTTTATAGATGACATATTTTTCTCATTCATATTCTAATGGTTCATGGTAGTAAGAACCATATCAATCCATAAAAACAGGGCTATCTAAAAATGGATTTTGTTTTTCTATTGATTCTCTGTTTTCGATGGTCATTTTGATATAAGGTAGAGGATAAATGTGATGTTGGGTTTATTGTATCCATAGGGCGTTGCCCTATGCTGAGTTGTTTCGCCCCTTTGGGGCTTTTTGGTATTTTTCTATTTGGGTTTATTGTGTGTTTTTGTTTACTTATGCTATGTTTCAGAATTTTTGTTCTTTTCGGTCATCCATTATTTCTTCAGGTGTTCTTGGGTCTGGAATTGTTTCGTGAATAATATCTGGGGATGTCTGCCACTCATATTCACTTGGTACTTCGCGTGTAATTTTTTCATCTTCTCGTCATGGAAAGGGGTTCTCGTAAATTTCTGTTCAAGAGTAGAAATGTTCTCAGCTTTGGAAATTTTCTTCATCAGTGTATGGATAAATTTTAGCTATTCCCTCTAATTTCTCCTTATCAACGAAATATTCTCTACAATCCTCTCATTTTTCTCATTCTACTTCTATATACCCCAAGAAAGGTTGAACATTTTTTAATTTAGCTTTACTATCTCGTGAGTTTCGTCAACGATTAAAGGTTTCAGAATGTTTCCCCTTTTCGTCGGTCCAGTCAAAACGTGTCGCGTCCTCTGTAAGTCGATTATATACAATAATAATCTCTTTTCAGATATATTCCCTCAATTTATTCAATTCTTTGAGGGTTTGAGATGGTAGATTAAGTGATTCAAGATATTCCATTTTAATAAGGTGGGTAGTAAATGTGATGTTTCAGCGGATTTGTATCTAAACCCCATCCGCCCTACGGGCACTCCCGCTGTTCAGCGGGACTCCTCTTTGAGTCGCTTCCCCTCAGAAGGGGAAGACCATATACATTAGCGTGATGTGATGAATCATATTGTTTTTGTTTGCTAGGGTGTGGGTTGTTCTTGGTCGGTTTTAATAATTTCTATTAGTTCAGGTTTTATACTTCATCCATTATGATAAATAATATTTTTTTCTTTAATGCCTAATTTTATAAGATTTTCTGCTTCCTTGTCATAGTTCATACAGATGCTAATGTTTCCATACATTTGTGTTTTATCTAATATTGATTTTATATCAGGGATTTTTTGAAGAGTTTTTAGAAGTTGTGTTCAGGTGTATTTTTTAGATGGTCATACATCATTAGCAAATATTGCTATCTTTAATGTATCTGCTAGTCTTCTTATTACATTTGTTATAATTTCTGTATTTTCCTCTAGTATTTTTGAGTTAATTTCTTCTTCTGAGGTAAGAAAGCGGAAAGAACTTATTCGGTTATCATATAAATATCTTGATTTTTCATCACTATAACGAGGAATAACAGTTATACCAATATTTTGTAGTGCATTATACAGTTCTTCTTGTCTATGAGGATAGGCTTCAAAAACTATAGCTGTTTTTTCTATCCCAGTAATATCCCCTACTAAGGTATTAACCGTCTCTTCTATTTCTCTTTCCATTTAGATAAGGTAAGTGGTAAATGTGATGTTGGGTAGACAACCCCTCTGGCTCTTCGAGCCACCTCCCCTGACAGGGAGGAAAACTGTATGTAAAGGTGTTGTGTTATTCTTCGTTTAGTTTAGTCCCCTGTCAGGGGGACAGCGAACGAAGTGAGCAGGGGGTTGTTCAACAAATCCCGATTAAAACAAATTCTTGAAGAAATCTCAGATTTTTGAAACAAATTTTCCGCCATTTCGTTTTGTTCCTCTTCTCTCGTCCATATACTTCATTGACCAGTAATAACATCCGAGCACATTTACGAACTGTACATTATTTGACAGGTCGCCGATATTTACCAGTTGGTCTTTCCCATAAAAGGTTGCTAACTTAAAGGTATCTTTTGCTAAATAGTCTAAATTCTTGGTTTTAGCACCTCCTCCGATGAGGAGAATACCCCCAGGAAGGCGTCAGTCTTTTTCTAATCTTTCTAAATGGGTGTTAATCTTCAAGAATATTTGCTCATATCTGGCGGAAATAATCTCTGATAAGAAATGGATATCAAGGGGTAAATCCATAGGAGTTTCGCTATCTACAATGGCTGTTCCACCTGTTTTCTTGATGTTTTCGGCTTCTTTGATATCTACTTGCATTCCGATAGAAATGTCTTTGGTAATGTCTTCGCCACCGAGAGGAAGCGTGCCATATCCGAGAGGATATCCGTCTTCATAAATGACATAAGAAGTCTGATTTTTCCCGATATCGATGAGTACTGTTCCGAGGTCTTTGTGGTCGTAATCCACGGCAACTTCGCTAGAAGCGAGGATATTTGGGATAATGTCGGACACCTCTAATCCGATTTTATCAAAGGCATCAATCAGTCCATTATAGTAGTTTTTTGGAATGAGGAAGATGTCTGCCATCAGTTCAAGTTTCTTGCATTTAAGTCCGATAGGGTCTTTTTCCTTCTTCATCTCGTCCACAATTCGAGCCACGGGCACGATTTTAATGGTTTCGTAGTTATTCTCATTGGCGATATCAGCTACAATTCTGGAAAGGTGTTCGAGGTCTTCCGTTTCCACTTCATCGTTCATAATTCTCTTTCCCTCGATAATCCTTTTGGTTATCATCTCAGGATGTGAGATACCAAGGTAGACTTTCTCGATAAAGTCCCCACCAAGTTTTTTGATGAAATTTTCGGTGATGCGGTTGAGGGTGTTGGTGAATGCCTCTGCATCAATGATTTTCCCTTTTCTCATTCAGAGAACGGGCTCGGTTTGTTTAGCGAGGATGATGTCCTTGTCGTTATCGCGACCGAAGACAACTGCTTTGATGGTTTCGTTTCCGATGTCGAAGATGGCTCTGATATCGTTCATAATGGGATAAAGGTAGAAAGTAAAAAAGGTTAAAAGTCTGAGTGTAAGTCGTGAGTTGCGACTTATTTGACCAGCCCTGTATTGCTTGGTTAGTTGTGTTGTAAGAATGTTTCAAAGTTTTGCAAGAGCTTGTTTTTATTTTGTGCTATACTTTGGTTATCAGGTTATACTTCTGTACAATATAGGGAGATTACCATCGGTTAGCGGTACAAAAAAAAGATAGCCTGTGCTAGACTATCTTCTTCTTAAAAGTAGGTATTGGTAGAGGTCGGAATTATACTTGTTTTAGCCAGTAGTAAGTGGTAGTGACTTCGTCTTTGGAAATATAGTAGGACTGTTTGGTTGCGGTGAGACGTACTGCTCCTTCGGTTAATGCACCGTTGGTCATGATGAAGGTCAAGGTTCCTATATATTGATCTGTGGAGAAGTCGATTAGATCTCCATATCGCACGAAACTATTAGCTCCTACGTTGTAGGTATTAGAGGCAGATTTTTTTACTTTATATCTTTCTCCTAGGATTTCAACGTATCCATCTGTGAAAGCTGAATTATTGAGAGCGAGGATATCTACATAAATTTTAGCGGATTTTTTTGTAGTGCCTGTGGTAGTAGTTTCTTCTAGGGTGCGGACGATTTCGTCAGCTAATTTTGAGTCATTGAGATTATTGTACATGGTGAGTCTGACTTTTAGTCTGTAGAGGAATATTGCTACTTCATATCTGGTAATCGGTGAATTGAAGGTGACGGTATCTTGAGCGGAGATTAAGCTGAGGTCGATAGCCTTTTGATAGTAATTAGATCGTCGTGGAGAAACGTTTTCATCTAAGGATTTTCCTTCGACCAGTCTGATCAACATGGCGATAAATTCAGCTTTATTGACGGTTTGGAGTGGGGTGAATTTCCCATTTCCTCCGACCATAATTCCGTATTGGCAGACCCTTTTGATAGAAGGGGCAAATTCTGAATCGCTCTTCACGTCCGAGAAGGTACAGGGAGCCGTATTTCTTATAGTGGTTAAATCGTTGGCGATGGCGAATTTATCAAACATTTTTGCGAGTTGTTCGCGAGTGAGCGTTTGGAAGGGCATATAAGCATCTGGAGTATTGAAATTGGTGATGCCTGCATCGTACATCCAACGGATTGCTTCGTTAAATTCTGGATCATTGGTCAATGCATTGTTTCCTGCGATGAGATCAAGATCCAATCCGCTGTTTGCATTGGCTCCTGTACTTGTGTTTGAGGTATTTACATCGGTGGGAGTATTGGGATTCCCGTGTTCTTCTTCTCGTTTTTTGATAGCTTCTTTAATGAGGTCATCGTAATTGAGTGAGGAACCGTTGCCAGAAAGCTGATTTTTTATCTGATCGAGATTACTGTCTCCGTTGGATTTGATAATCAGATTTTTAAATCTGTAGAGCAATAATGCCATTTCCTCTCTGGTCAAAGGGAGATCTATTGCTGAGAGATTGGTGACGTTGGTGATTCCGATTTGTTTCATTTTGACGTAATACTCGATCCATCGTGGATTAGCACTTTCATCGGACATTTTCCCTTCTAAGATTCTGGTAAGTACTGCTAATATTTGTCCTTTTGTGAGATTATCGTGGGGGTAATATTCATGGGTTTGAGCATTTCCTTGAAAGATTCCCCATTGGCAGACTTTCGTAATGAACGGTGCTAAATCTTTATTGAATTTGTTTGCGTCAATGAAATTACACTCCCCTCCTCTATTGGTTTGTTCAAACTGCAGGACCTCATAGAGTTGTCCGACTAATTTTGCTGATTCTTCCCTTGTCACGAGGTCTTTTGGGCGGTAGGAGGAGGTGGTATTATACATCGTTAGTCCGTTTTCGTACATTCGGTAGATCGCTTTCTCGAGTTCGGTTCAGCTTCCTAATTCTTTGAGGAGGGAGCCAGAAAATATTGGTGTTGGGGTGGTCTCTGGTGGGGTTTCACTTCAGGAAGAAGTGTCGGGGTCTGCAAGAGTTCCTGAAAAGTAGTCTGCTACGTTTTCTAGGGAGATTTTTGTATCACCCGATACGATGTAGACTTTTTTATCCTCTGTATCGAGTTTAATCTCGTATTCAGCTAGAGAAAAAGCTGAAATTCCTAGGATAAGAGCGAGGCTAGCGAGGGAAATTTTTGTTTTGTGCATTTGAGCTAAGAAGAAAGATAAAATTATCTATCAGAGTAAGCATAGCAATGTAAACCTTGTTTTCAAGTGGAAGTGTAAAAAAAGACACTTGAAATGCTCAAGTGTCCTTTGGTGTTTGATTTAACTTTTTTTCGATACGCTCCATTGTTCCTAGAATGGTGTCAACTTTTCGTTCTGTAGAATCTAACCCAAAACCGCACAGAGAGAAAAATTTGCAAAAAAGACATTGTTTAGATAGAATAGTAGTGTTGATTTACCTTCTAACTTTACAAACAATGTCTTTAAAGCTATCAT
>JAISKI010000040.1 GCA_031261265.1 Candidatus Peribacteria bacterium | reverse complement strand
CTAGTGTGACCTATGGATCTCGATGTGGACCTGCAGGTACAGGTACTACATGGGTGAGTGGTACAGGAGGAGCTACTACAGGAGTAGAAAGTCTGACTATAGAGCAGACAGAAGTGAGTCATAATGTATGGCTACCTTCAGCTAAGCCCATCTACTATACAGAAGCAGATGAAGGCTGTCGTTTTGAATGTGCAGAAGGATATGAATTGGATGATGGACAGGAATGTGTATCAAGTGGTCCAGCTCTAGGGGTATCTCATGATGAAGTTGCAGGTACGATCACCGTAAGTGACGGAACTCAGTTCTATACGATTATGGATAGAAACTTAGGGGCTACAGTAGCAGGTACTGGAAAACTTTATAATGGTTGGGCAGGTGGAACTTGTACCAATTATGGTAATGGAGGAGACTGTTGGGATCCTTCCTACTGAGATTATTTCCAGTGGGGAAATAATACTCCATTCCCAAATTCTGGTACTATTCTTCTTTCAGGGACTACAAGACCTGATGCAAGTGGTTTTGGTCCAGGGAACTATTACAATAGTGGATATTATGTAAAAGCAGGAAGTGATTGGTCAAATCCAGGAAATAATAACCTCCGAGGAGGAAGTGGAGATACTCAATCAAATTGGGCAGGTAAAGACGCTGATAGACAGGGACCATGTCCTGCTGGATATCATGTGCCTAGTGCCTATGAATGGGGAGGATTACTCCAAACCTGGTATAATGTAAATTCTGGAGCAATAGGAGGAACATTGCAAAATGCTTGAGCAGGTCTTCCTTATATTTCTACAGGTACGGTGGGTGAGATGTTTAGAAATGACTTCTTAATCCCGCTTGCTGGCTACCGCAGTTATGATTCCTCTGCTACGGTCTTCTATCAGGGCTACTACGCCCTCTATTGGTCATCTAGTCCGTATTCTACCAACGCTCGCTACTTGTACTTCAATCCGTCCTACGTGTATTCCAATGATTACGATAATCGTGCGTACGCCTTCTCTCTCCGTTGTTTTCAGAATTCTGTCTCCTCTTAGTCTCTTTTATCTCTTGGGGGGTGGAGGGGGTCCTCCCCCTCCCCGACGGACCCCGCAAGCCGTTCTGACATTTTAACTCTGCTGGTACATTTTTGTATAAATAGTATTGATTTTATACTGTCTTTCCTTATACTGATCCCTGTTCACACAGTAATGCTCCTATAGTTCAATGGATAGAACAGTAGCCTTCTAAGCTACGGATCCAGGTTCGATCCCTGGTGGGGGTAATTCTTATAAAAATTAAAGAGCTCTCGTGGTCTAGTGGTTTAGGACGCCACCCTCTCACGGTGGAAATCGCGGGTTCGAACCCCGCCGGGAGCGGGAAATAATGATAGTCAGATTTTAACCTTTCTTATTGCCTATGGATTGAAAACCTTTTGTGAAACCGGGGACCACAGCTCCGAGAAGTAGTACAACTCCTTCTCATACTTTTCATAGAAATGAGCAGACAAATACCGTCAATCCAAAAGCGAGAATGATGTATATTAATGACCAGATCAAAGCCCCTTCCATTACCATTATTGACGATGAGAAGCAAAATCTTTGAACTTTTCCTAGGCGTAGAGCTTTAGAAATGGCAGAGGAAGCATGATTAGACCTTGTACAGATTACTTACGATCCAGAAAAAATGCTTTCCACAGTGCGTTTGACCGACTATGGAAAATATATGTATCAAAAAGGGAAAGATGAAAGAGAAAAAAAGAAAAGTCAGAAAGGTAAAGATATGAAAGAAATCAAACTTTCCTACAATATTGGTGAAAATGATTTAGCATTAAAGATCAAAAAAGCTGAAGAATTTCTCCGCGATGGAGATAATGTGAAAATAAGTATCAGACTCAAAGGTAGAGAGAGAATGTATGCAGATAAAGCTTTGGAAAAAATAATTGCGGTTAAAAATGCTCTTTCCACACTGGGAAGATCTCAGTATGATACACCAAAAAAAGAAGCACAGGGATACAGTGTTATCCTATTCTCTAGATGATAATACCTCTTTCCAATCTACGGATTGGGAAGATTTTTTATTTCCTTTATCGCTCATTGTGGGTACCTATCTCGGACAAAATTTCCTCACCGATACCAAGGTCAGACATCGAATCGCAGACAAAGTGAAAAAACTTTACCACGACTGGAAAGCTGAAGCGATTATAGAAATCTGACCAGGAAAGGGAGCAATTACCAAACTCATCAAAGAGATTTCTCCAAATTTTACGGTTATTGAAAAAGATGATACCCTAAAAGCGGGGTTAGAGGAGATTTTAGAAAACCAAGGAACTATTATTCTCGATGACGTGCTTAATGTGGATTTGCAGAGCATTTCTACTCCCTCGCTTATTGTGGGAAATCTCCCTTATTATATTACCTCTCCCATTCTCAGAAAGTTTTTTACTGCAGAGCAAAAAAGTTTACAGCCTTTAGATTGCCACGCTTCCACTTCGTTCCGCTCGCAATGACAGGTTATTGGGGGGATTTTTATGATTCAGGCGGAAGTAGGCGAGAAAATTAAGCGAGATGCAGGAAAAAAATCCTATTTATACCGACTTTTAAATTATGCTTATCACGTTGAATATCTCAAGACGGTACCCGCCAAAGCCTTCAACCCTGCTCCGAAAGTAAAAAGCTGCTTAGTTTCACTAGCTAAAAAATCTGTATTGCCTCAGCTTTCTTTTGAAAGATTGGTAGAGTTTTTAGACCTCTTTTCTCCTTATAGTAGAAAAACCCTAGGGAAAATCGCGAAAATGATAGAGAAAAAAGAGAAATATTTTCCGATTCCTGAACATCTCCAAGGAAAGAGGCTCGAAGAGCTTTCTCGATCAGAAGTAGCACTTATTTTGAAATAAGAACCGTTCCGATCCAGAGTCCTGCAATTACGATGAGAGCGAGAAGGAGTAAAATATTTTTGAGCAACGATTTTTTATGCTTTGCTTTGGAAAGAGCTTTACTTTGTTCCAGAGTGGTGAGGTCGGGTTCAGCGGTAGTAAGAAAGGTATAATCAGGATCTCAGCTTTCTCTTTTCTTTATCTTTCGGAGTTTAAATTCTTTGAGCAGAATTTCAAGAACTTCTTCTGGAGTTCTTTCGCTGGTATCAATGACGAGGGTATAGTTTTTATAGTCCCAAACATTGATATCATACAATTTTTTGTATCTTTCTTGATCGTTCAGATTTCTTTCTTTTACTTCTTTCAAAGCTTCTTCAGGACTTTCAAATTGATCGGTTTCCCTTTGAGCTCAGAGAATTCTTTTACTCGCGACCTCTTCATCTACATCAAGAAGCACCTTAAATGCCTTTGGTTGAGTGTAAAATCCTAATCTGCTATCGAGAATGATACTATCCTCCAAGTGGAGATTTTTTTGGTATTCTTCGTATTTGAGGTCAAACTCTTCTTGATTTCCTGGTTTATCGCCGAGGAGATTAAAATCCTGAATATTTAGTCCCATTTCTTCTGCTAATTTCCTTCTCATATCTCCAATAGAGATCGTTTCATATCCAAGTTTTTGGGTCAAGAGTTTGGCAATTGTTCCTTTTCCACTTCCAGCTCTCCCTCAAAGAGTAATCAACATAAGCTTAAAAAACAAAATAAAAGTTTTCTCTCTTGTACAGATACGCTTAGCTTTTTCAAGAGAAACGATTAATACTTATATTTGGTGGTGAGAGAGAGGAGAACTGGCGTAAAATTCTCTTTGATTTATAATAAAGATATATTATCATTATGATAATAGCACACACCTTTTATCTTCATATACTCATTCCATATTGTTTGTTTCTCTCATTAGTTCCACTAATGCGTTGTTATAATATACTGGATTATCTTTAATTTGTTGAAATATCTCTTTATATATACATCGGTAGTATGACCGATTTTGTTTAATATTTTCTTTGGTTTCTTTAGTGATATTATTGTAGAGATATTTCTCATCTAAAGCATATCCATTCTGTGGATAGTCTTTTATTATTTTGAAAGTCTTAGGAGAAGCCTCTGGTATTTTTATATATTCAAACCATACTCATTCATCTTGAACAAAGTACTCTGAACCGTAATACAAAATCTCGGCAGAAGGATCAGCTTCTTCTAACTTTACACCTTTATACCAAACTCCTCCACTTTGTACTAAGTAAAAAGGATGGTCTATTTGATTTCCTTCCTTAGGATCTGCTCCTGGTATTATATTATAAAAAGGATATTGAATAATTCCGTTTCTTCTGAAAACTTCATAATTGAATTTGTTGTGATCCAGCACTGGAATATCATATCTGAGTAAAATATATACTTGATTTTTATCTGAAGCATACATCCGCCCTGTCCAGAGGATAAAGGTATCAAAATCTGCCTCTATCATAGGTTGATAATAGAAAGGGATATATTCTTTTCAAATACTATTTTGCAAATATTCTTTTTTATAGGATTGAGTATAATCTGGGACATCAGGAATATAATAATATTCAGGGAACTTTGCTCTGTTCTCATTAGTAATATCTAAATCTTTAAGAGGAGGATAGATATTTTCATAAGGAACACCAATACTGTCTAAGCTGTATTTTCGCATAATATTTTGTTCATTTGGCATAAAATCAAAAAAGTGTATTCCAATTTCTTTAGTGTTATAATCTATAAAAAGAAAATCTGTAACGGTATTGTTTTCGTCTATAGGAGAAGGACTTATTTTAAATCCATCAATAGGTAATAAGTTAAACGATAATCAACTTGCTATAACTGATCTTTCTAATTCAGAAATAACTATTGCATTTTTCGAATATCTTTCAATTAATGTTTCATCTACGAAGGATCAATCCATAGGAGTTTCTGTATTACTACATCATCAGAGAATACATAGGCTATAAAATATTATTTGAACTATTTTTTTCATTTTCTCTAATTATCAATAAAACCACCTGCATATAATACAGGTGGTTTATATTTACCTCGTTAGAAATTGCAAGTGGTTATAGAAAACCAAAACCATTATAGTAGGTTCCAGCTGATTCAGCAGAATCTACTAATTTATGATAGGTAGTTTCCCACACTACTTTTGCATCCCAATAAGGATCTAAATAATAGATTTTACTTGCGTCTCCATCGATATCTCCGTTACTATTAGTAACTTTTTCTAATCGAACAATAACAATATAGTGTCCGCCACCACTTGTTGATATGTAGTTTCCAGTATTAGTTGTCCAATTATACGAAGAATATAATGTAACTTGATCTCCCCCATTTTGTTTTATTGGATGACTACTTGTTTGTACTTTCACTATAGTAACAAAGGGTTTTTGTCTCTGTAAAGATGCTTCTAACGCATTTTTATATGCAGTACGACCTGTTGCATTTTTTGCCCAAGAGAAAGTTGCATCAACAAAGTTTGATCTAGAGCCAACTGTAGGGCTAGTTGGATTTGTTAAATATTCTTTATCAGATACAGATACACCATCTCCTTGAGCGATTCCATCATGAATATCAGCAATAGCTGGTATCCCGAAATTATAGGATGGCTTTTCTCTATGTAATCGCATGGAAGTTTGACAATACACAACGGTATTATGCTTCCTTGTAGTAGCATTAGCGTGATCTGACAATAAACTGAAAGGAGGATTTGAACCATAATATCCCAATCCCCTTGCAATTACATATGCAGCGACCCCACAATTACCATTAACTACTACTTGATAGGGCAAAGAAGTAAAACTACCAACTACGTATGGATAACCATTAGAAGTATTTGGTTGCAACTCATAAGAACTATTGGCATTCCAGCCACTAAATGTTCGATGTTGGCAGACATGACCATAATGGCTTGTTAAGTAAGATGAGGAGAGTCCTAAAACCGTAGTACCAGAAGATGCCCTCAGTGATGGATTATTTAGACTTAAACTTTCTTCCACTACAGGAGGGGGAACTGATACTATATCTTCATCCTGATCACAAGATGAAAACATACCTAACATACTAGCGATGAAACACACCGCAAATAAACTCGAAATTTTTTTGAACTGTTTCATGTTCTTTTGTTTTTGTTTTGTTTCAATCTGATAAAATTGAAACAGATGAATACTATTATTTATTTTTGTTTTATTTTTTGAGTAGGCTTGTCTCCCTACTATTCGTTTTACTATTTTGTAGCAGTACAAGTGAATATGCTTGGAGAACTTTGAGTGACAAAGTAGTTCTCATTGCTTCGGCTTCATTTCCTTCCTAGAAGAAAAGTCTACATTTTTTGTTGCAACGTATACCCTTATATAAAACTAAAACTGAAAATCAAGGTAAAATTTAACTAAAATCCTATACCTTTTAAGCTTTCTATCTCACTTTGCATTCTTCTACAAATAATTCTGCTATTCCTTGAAATTGTGCCAATTCATCTGGAGAGAAGGCTTCTCCTGCAAAATTGGGATCTAGCGTGATAGTTTTCATATAATTTTGTAAATAATAGTGTTTGATCCCAAAAAGATAGGAAGCTATTTCTTCAATATCATCTGCTGTGTGGTAGCCTTTGATCAAGGTGGTACGATATTCATATTCCACTACGTTTGCACGAAGAAAAGCGAGCAAGGTATTGAAACTGACTCTAAACTGAGAAGAGATTCCCACTCCTGTCAGCTTTTCATATTTGGAGAAGGGAGCCTTCATGTCTACGGCAACGTAGTCGAGGATTCCGTCTTTTACCATTTTTTGTACGAGCTGGGCATCTCTTCCATTGGTATCAAGTTTTACAGCAAATCCTCTTTCTTTGACCTTCTTCGCGAAGTCGTAGAGATCTGGTTGTAAGGTGGGTTCTCCTCCACAGATACTTACTCCTTCCAAAAGTCCTTTTCTACTCTCTAGAAAATTAAAAAAAGCTGATTCAGGGATTCGTTGGTCGGTAGTTTTTGCGATGAGCTCTGGAAGCACTGCTTGTGGATTATAACAAAAAGGACAACGAAAATTACAGCCTGCAGTAAAAACGATACAGGCTACTTTCCCAGGATAGTCAACGAGTGTGGTAGTTTGGATTCCGATAATTTGCATGAGGATTTTGAAAGAGCCCTCCGCCCACTTCATTTGCCCAGTGGGCTAAACGTCATGGAAAGCAGAGGGCTTATCAATAAAAAGGTTAGAAAACTGGTATTACATTCCGCATGGGCATCCACAATTTACATTGAATTTTCTGATGAATGCGGAGTTGTCTACCTTACTTTCTTCAAAGTATTTACGAGAATAAAATTCAGATTTTTTTCCGATGTTGTAGCGAGATACGGGAGAAAGATATCCCATTACTCTGGTGTAGATTTCGCAAGGTTGTCTTTTAATTTCTTGACCTTGTTTGTTGTAGAATTTGTTTTCCATGGTTGTCGATTGGATAGAGATATAAAAGAGTAAGATATGTAAATCCCGTATAACGGAATCATTGGTGTTTCATTATTCCTTATTCCATTTTTTGTCTTCTGAGTTGTTCCAGTTTCTCTGGATCATCGGTATGCTTTGCTCTGATGTCCATGTTAAATTCATCTCCTGTATAATTGAGTTCTGCATCACATTTAGGACAATAATCGTGTTCTCCTGCGATGTATCCGTGTTTCGGACAGATAGAAAAGACAGGCGAAACGGTGATATACGGCAATTGATAGCTCTCGATTACTTTTTTGATCAGATTTTTACAAGCGGTAGCATCTGAAATACGTTCTCCCATATAGAGATGCAAGACTGTCCCTCCTGTATAGAGACACTGCAATTCATTTTGTGCTTCTAATGCTTCAAAAGGATCATTGGTATATTCTACAGGAAGCTGAGATGAATTGGTGTAATAAGGAGCCTCATCGGTTCCAGCTTGAATGATATTTGGGAGCTGTTTTTTATCTTCTTTTGCGAAACGATACGTGGTACCTTCGCCTGGAGTAGCTTCTAGATTGTAAAGATTCCCTGTTTCTTCCTGATATTCGACCAGTTTTTCTCTCATGAAATCCATAACCTCCTTTGAAAACTCTTTTCCCCAATCAGAGGAAATATCCTCTTTCCCATTGGTGAAATTGAGAATTGCTTCGTTCATCCCATTGATTCCAATAGTGGAGAAGTGATTACGAAAAGAAGCGAGATAACGTTTTGTATAGGGATAAAGTCCTGCGTCTAGTCGTTTTGTCACCTCTTTTCTTTTGATCTCCAGAGAAGATCTAGCAAGGTTCATGAGATACAAAAGCTGATTTTTAAATCCTTCTTTATCTCCCTTGTGGTTATATCCAATTTTTGGAAGGTTGATGGTGACCACTCCGACGGATCCTGTCATCTCTGCGGAACCAAAGAGCCCTCCTCCACGTTTTTCCAACATGGTCAGGTCAAGCTGTAGACGACAGCACATTGAGCGAACTGCTCCAGGTTTGTAGGCGTTTGGATTTGGAACTTTCTGGATATTTCCCTCAGCATCTTTTTCTACTTTGAATTGAGAACCTACGAAATTTTGAAAGTAAGGGATTCCATATTTTGCGGTCATCTCAAAGAGACTATTTACATTAGGCCCTTCCCAATCGAAATCTTCTGTGATATTATAGGTAGGGATAGGAAAGGTGAATACTGCTCCGCTGGCATCTCCTTCAGTATAAATCTCCAATAATACCCTATTAATTAGATCCATTTCAGATTGTAATTCTCCATATTTTTTTGGATAATATCCGTGTGAGATTCCTCCCAAAAGGAGAGCTTTATCACGGAGATCAGCAGGACAAGTTCGATCCAAGGTGATATTTGAAAAGGGAGTTTGACATCCTCGGCGAGAAGGTACATTCATATTAAAGACAAAGTTTTGCAGATTCTGTTTCGTGTATTTGTAGGTTTTTTGATAAATGTAGTCAGCTTTTTCTTTTTCTGTGGCAAAGCTTGCGTGGTTAGCCTCTAGATCTGCCTCCAATTCGCTTTCAAACTTATGTACGAAAGGTGCTAGATAGGTATCAAAGGAAGAAAAAGCCTGAGCACCAGCCCATTCATTTTGTAGGGTTCCGAGAAAATTTACCATTTGGTTTACGGCAGATTGGAGATGGCGAGGGGGTTTTGATTGTACTTTCCCGATTACTCCATTAAATCCTTCTTCCAATAATTGTCTCAGACTTCGTCCTGCACAGTAGGGAGCGAACATTCCTAAATCGTGAATATGGTAATCTGCATTTCTGTGAGCGTTTCCAATTTCAGCAGGATAGATATTGGAGAGCCAGTAATTCGCTACAATTTTCTCAGAATTTTTGAGGATGAGACCTCCAATAGAATATCCGATATTGGCATTCTCATTAATTCTTCGATCTAGATGTCCAAGGTAATCATCCATGGTTTTATCTACTTCAATGACTACATTTTGGGTTTGCCTAGCTTCTGTTCTTTTCTGACGGTAAAGGATGTAGGCTTTGGCTACTTCGTCATAGTTTTCCTGCATCAACACATTTTCTACGCTATCTTGGATGATCTCAATATCTGGAATATCTTGTCAGACTTTTTTTTCAACTTCTGTGACCACCAAGTCAGTAAGTCTTTCAACTGCAGAAAGGTCTTCGCTTCATGTGGCTTCGAAAGCGGATTTTACTGCATTATAAATTTTATCTTTTTCGAAAGTGACGATAGATCCGTTTCTTTTTCTGATTTTGTAGATGACCATTTTTTAAATGTTGCGAAGGAAATAAAACACTATATCTTGTGTTAAAATTTTGCGATTGACTACTATATGTTGTTATGGAGAGAAAATACAAGGGAAAGATCATTCAAACTTTTTGGTGTGTGATAGCTATGAGTTAGCATTTTTTTTGAGTTTTTCACAAAAATCTGAGAGAAACTGGCGGTAGTATATGCAATATTGCTGATATTATAGGTGGGATGCCCTCTTTCTTTCCTTTACTTTTTTGCAATCTTTTCACAATTATAGATTGTGCTACTTTTTTGTCACAAAATGGAATTTCATTCGTATACCTTAATGTAGATTTACTGGTTAAAAAGATCATGAAACTTCAAGAATACTTTAGCACTCAACATACTTCTTCCCTTTCGGATCAGCATAAAGCTGAGCTTTTTCGCAGAATTACCGAAAAAAGGTTTGAACAACAAGTCGCAAAATGGCATTTTTTTACCTATAAAAAAGTTAGTTATACCTTCGTTGCTTTAGTCTTAGTTCTTTTTACGTTTGGGGGTGTGATGATCGAGAGAAACGGAGGAATCGACAACTTTTTCTTCTCTTCTGATCCCTTAATTCCTGGAAGTATCTATGCAGACTATATTGCTGAAATTATCGATGTGAATGGGGAATGGTATCTCCAAAATGGAGAAAATACTCTTTCTTCTCAGTATATTCATCATGGGGATGTGCTTCATCTCAAGCAGGGTTCTGAAATTATCATTAATCTGGATGATGGATCTCAGGCGAAAATTATCGGTCCAGCAGAGTGTGCAATTATCAAATTAGGGGAAAAAAGCTATCAGATCGTTTTGACTGAGGGTACTTTTTTCAAGATTGTAAATGAAGCCACGGATAATGATTTTGAAATTATTGCAGAAGATCTTACTCTTCGCTCTGAAAAAAATCAGCCTCTTAATCTTCAAATTGCAAAAAATAATGGAGAAACGTTAGTGAAAAATAATGGAGGAAATGCTACACTTGTTTCCAAAAAAGACCCTCTGCAAAAAGAGGAAACTCTTTTGAATAAAGGAGTAGTGAGTATCAAAGACAATGATATTACCAATATTACTCCAGAAGGGTTTACTACCTTTTTGGCAAAAAATAATATTACGGAAACGCTTTTCCTTCTCTCTGATGATGAGACTTCTTCATCCTGAGAGGATAGACTCGCTTTGCACACTACGGAGACTCCAAGTACTGGCAATTTCCTTGCTAGGGAGTTTGGACGTGGTAGTGGAGGAATAGAAACAGAAGGAAATCTGCCTGATGTCTTGGATCTGCCTGACATTGGAGAGACGCTTTTCCTCAATGAAAAGGACGGAGACGATGGATCAGCTACTGAAACTATTAAAACCGATCTGGGGATCGCTCAAAAGGAACCTAAAGTTCCTTCAGCTCAGCAAACGGATGTTCTTAAAAATTCTCTTAATGGTTTCTTTTTGATTAATATTTTCGAAAGAATTGCGGTGGCTACTTGGGAAGGTGATACAGAAAAACGTGCAGAATCTCTCAATGATCTTGCAACAAAGGTAAACGCTATTGCTCAAGTTTTCGGACAAGACACAAAAGCGTCTGCAGACTTCACAGAGATTAAACAACTGATTCTTAGTTTAAAAGAAACTTTGACTGCAAATTACTATATTGCTCCTTCTCAGGGAGAACAGTTCTCAAAATTGGCTAATCGATGTGATTATCTACTCAAATTAACGGATGAAGGACTGACTTCTGCTGAGTCTCAAGAAAAGTGGGATGGTCTGCAAGCTCATTTGTCTGAAAATTTAAGATTGAAATAATATAAAAAAAGCCACTTCAAATAAAGAGTGGCTTTTTTGAAAACAATTCGTTTTTTCATTTTTGGGAAAGATTTTCTTTTTGTTTTCTTTGTGCCTCTTCAAGCCTTTGCATAAAACCACTTCTCTGAATAATGTCTTTAGGGTTGAGTATTTCATCAAATTCTTTCTTCACAAAATCTTTAAAAACAGCTATGAAAAAATACCAAATACCACTAATTAAAACATATACCATGGCAGTCCCATAAAAAGCATTTAATACCAATGCAATCAACAGGGTAAGAGAATATGACCAATTACAAATCTTTTTGAATAATGATTTTTTCTTAAAGAAAACAAGATAACCATTATCCAATACTGAAAATTTCGGACTCGTCCCCGATACCACCGCCATACTAAATGTGAGAATAGCAACAAGAAGTAAAATCCCCATGGTAATCCATACCCCGAATATACCCAATTTGCAAATAGCATCTACCAGTTTAGGATTTTCCGTTAAGAAGGAAATATCCAAACCTAAATACTTTACCCATAAAACAATACACAAAAGTAATGTCAGGATATTTAATATAAAACCTGCTAACAGAATGGATACTGATTTTTTCGTTGATTTAACCTGTGGCTCCTCTTTACTCCTCCAGTGTTCTACTACTTTTGCTTTGATATCATACGGGATATCATAGCTATCTAATGTTTTTTGCTCTTTTTTTGTTAATGGACGTAGAGCTTCACCATTTTCATTTTGTTCCATTTTTTATTATTTTTTTATGTTAAGCGATTTACATTATACTTAAAAGATTTCTAAAGTCAACACAAAATCTTGTAGGATAAATTTACATTCGAAATGCACAGGTAATAAATATAAGATTATTACCTTTATTTCGTGATATGGAAAGCAATGCACACACAGTTATCGGAAGAAGAAAGGGAGTTAATAGCAGTACA
>JAISKI010000037.1 GCA_031261265.1 Candidatus Peribacteria bacterium | reverse complement strand
AATCTTGGTCGATTTAAACTATAAGGATTTATGCTGTCCAATAAACAGCATTTAGGGAAAAATCCGAGCTATACGCTCGGATTTTTCTTCTTTTCTACTTTTTTATTTGGACAGCAATGCGATTGTGCAGGAAATTTTGTTATTGGAGAGGTAGATTTTTCTTCCTCTTGACTTTTGATATATATATGCTTATACTCTCTACATCATTTACTTGATGTAGCACATGCATTTAAAGACTCTTGCAACCTATTTACCCTTGGCGGGGATGCTTTCCTGTACGCCTTCACCCCCTTCACCAATCTTGGGAGAGGAAGAATTTTGAGATACTTTAGAAATTTCTTATGAGGAGCCTCCATCGTCCTCACTCCTGTTATCCAAAAATATGCTAAAAAATGATTCAACTTTTTATATTTTTTCTGAACTTTTAGAAAATCTGAAGGGAGAGGATGCGGTAATTCAGAGACCGATGAGCGAACTTTTGGAAGGGAAATATAAAAATCCTTTGGTTATGGGCGGGGTGGCAAGAGATATGGGAGCACTCTTAGGGTATAATCAGGCTGATTCAATTTTGGCGAACTATCCTCAAAGTAGGGATTCTTTGACTGCAAAAAGTAAATATCAATTGACGGATACGTTGAGTTTCCCCCTGATCGCACCAGGTTTAGCATCAGCTTTTCCTCTTTTTTTAGAAGAGCAACTTCAAGAAGAAGGGTTTCATTATACGGGAAAGGATAGTCTTCATCTGGCAGAAAATACTTCTCCTTATACGATTGTAGTTAAACGTATTGAGGGAGGGAAACATGCTTTGGCATTATATAAAGAGGGTCAACGTTATTTAGCGACCCATGTTTCTATTGGAGGTCGAAATGGGCATACGATTAGAGGACTTCGTAGTATTGATCTACATGTACCCCATAAACGTTCTCAAAAGCATGATAATGCTCCGATGCCTTATGCTTTGCATATTCTAGGAGGTACTGAAGGATATTATCTTCATCAGGGGCGTGTCAATGGAAAGCCACTCTCGCATGGATGTGTGAGAGTACCAGGTCTTTATCAGGAGGTAATGTATCATTTGGTAGGAGATGGAAGTCTGATTTTGATAGATGAGCATTTGTATCGTTCTAAATAAGATTTCTGTGTTTGAATTCTCATTGCAATCTTAGAGCATTTTTTTACTATATTCAAATGCTTTAGCCTCTCCGTGATAGTATGAAGTTCTTTTTTGCCAAAACAGATAGCTTATATAAAATTTTTAAAACATTGGAAAAAATTCCTAATGGGAGGAAGGTAGAGATTTTTATTGACCCTGAACATGCTCTCTTTGATAATCCCTGGCGAGGAAAACAAATTAAAGAGATCTTAGATCAGAAAAAACTTGAAGCGGTTTTTACTACCAAAAGCTCAAAAAACAGATCCTATTTTCGTGAGGTTGGACTCACGGTGGATCAAATTAAAGAAAGAAATATTGAAAAGGCGGTAAATCTGCTTTATCTCTTTCTTTTCAATATTAAGAAATTTCATCTTCATGCCTATGAAAGTAAAAAATATATCTTTGTACTTATCTTTCTGTTTGAGGCACTATTTATTGGGATTATTTTGTGGGTAATTATTTCTCTGATTCTCCCAAGTGCAACTATCACGATCCAATTGGCAGAAGATACAGAGCAGATTATTTATAATTTTCGTTATTATCCTGCACCACAGAGTGGGCAATTTTTAGATTCAAGGTATCTGACGGTTCCTTATTACACGGGAAGTATTGATTACAAATATGACTTGGTGATTTCTACAGCGAATATTAAGCACATCACCAACCCTTCCAAAGGACAAATTAAAATTTATAATACGAAACCTCAGTCGTATTCTCTCGTGGCGACTACCAGATTTGTGACTGCTGACGGATTAGTATTTAGAGCGATACAGGATTTTACTATAGCTACGGGTGACGAAAAACTTCCCTCTGAGACAGTGATTTCTGTGCAGGCAGATGAAAAAGATGAGAAAAATCAGATTATTGGAGTGAGAGGAAACGTTCCTATGAAAACCCAAATGCGGGTTAAAAATCTGAATGAATCCTATTATCTCAAAGAAATTCGAGCGGAAAGTATGGAGCGATTTCAGTGAGGTTCGACTCAGTCTTTTGGATCTGTGACGGATAAAGATATTGCGATTTTGACAGGAAAATTAGTGGATCAGATTTATAAACAGAAAATGAATATTGTGGGGCAAAATTTTACCATAGAGGGTGGAGTACTTTTGCCGTTTGATAGCATTACTCGTACTAAATTTACTACTATTACGGTAGATCAGAGTGGAGGAGCAGAGACTCCTACTCTTAAAGGCACGGCTTATGTTAGCTACCTGTACCACTATGTGTATCGAAAAGATCTCCTCAAAGCCTTCAATACCTATATCAAAGAACGTCCTTCAGAAAAAATTCAGGTACTCAATATCGATCAGAATAGTATAAAATTTATCAAAGATACTTCTTCTTTTGAGGAAGGAGAACTCAGAAAAGATGGAGAAACGTTTATCGTACCTACTCAAATTACGGTGATTCAAGGATATGACTTTGCACAGGATAGTAATAGAATTTTACCTCAGCTTAAAGAAATTATTTCTGGGAAAAGTATTGAAGAAACCAGAACCTACATTCTCTCTACTTATCCTGAGATCGGAAGTGTGAAAATTTCTGTGACACCACTGCGATATGCTACGATTCCTACTATTAAATCTAGGATAAAAGTTCGTATTCCGTCTGTGACCGAATAGCCATAAATCTTTACTGAATATTTAAAGTCAAGCTGAAGATACCGTAAATCTTTTTGTGGCAAAAGTTTTTTCGAAAATTTCGTGATTAGCTCTTGTTTTGTGTCTAGAAATTCCTATTAAAAGGGGGAATTTATTTTATTTTTTTATGCATTTTTATGGCGATAACAAAAAAAACAACTTCTGTGGCTACGAAAAAAACCACAAAACCAGTTAAACCTTTGGTGGTAGCAAAGACTACAAAACCAGTTAAACCTTTGGTGGTGGCAAAGACTACAAAACCCAAAGTAGTGGTAGAAACAAAGTCTTTTCATCCTGTGGTAGAGGAATCTCTTCCTACTTGTGGATGTTATAATGGGAAATGTAAAAGGGCTTGGAAAGGGCTTCTCAAACTTCTTTTTGCTTTGCTTACGATTGCAAATTTTGTGCTTTTGTGTGTAGCATTGTCTGCTCTCAAAAATCAACAAAACTTTACACTTTTAACTAATGGAGGAGCAGAAAATTATGAAACTCTCAAGGCAATTTATAATACCCCAGAATACCAAAGCATTATGACGGCAGAGATTTACAAGATGGTTGAAAATATCAATCAAACGGTAGCTGCTCAAACTCCTATCCAATAGGATCAAATCTTTGATATACTTTTTACTTTATTATTATAGCTACTACTAATGATTACAAAAGAATCAACTCATACTTGTAAAGGACCTTGTGGAGGAAAAATTTGTTTGTCTATTTTACTGGTGGTAAATATTATTCTCTCAGCTTTTGCTTTTTACTATGCTTACCAAAATTATAGTCTTGAAGTTATCAGAGGAGGGGGAAAAGAAAATTTTAAAGCAATGAATGAATTTTATAAATCTGATGCATTCGTAAACTATGTGACTGAGGCTCAAGCTCAACAAATCGCTGCCTTTGACGATCAACAGGGAAATCAGCCAGCTGGAGATCCTACTCCTACGACACCTTCTGCTCCACAGGTATTATCTCAATCAGATATTGCTGATCTCAAAGAGGGAGCTATTGTCAAAGGAGATGAAAATGCTGCTATTACGATTATTGAATTTGCTGATGCAAACTGTTCCTATTGTAGAAAACAAATTGCTCAAGACAAAACCGTACAAACGGTGCTAGCATCTTATCCTAATGTGAATTTAATCTATAAAAATATGCCTGTACTTGGATCAGTAAATGAAGCTCAGATTATTGAATGTTTTGGAGCAAATAACCCTAGCAAATACTATGAATTTATCGATGCCGTATATTCAAATAATGCTGGACTGGAGAATTTGTATACTATTGCTACTTCGCTAGGTGCAGATGCAGAAGCTATTAAATCTTGTTTGGGGAATGGTACCTATAAAGCTGCTGTGGATGCTCAAATGGCAGAAGGTCAGAGCTTTGGAATTACGGGGACTCCATCAAGTGTGATTATTAATAATACCAATGGAGAGTACAAATTGATTGAGGGAGCTTATCCTGCATCCTCATTTGAGAGTGCGATTAATGAACTCCTCAATGCTTAGTTAGTCAACAAAAAACTAACATAAATGAAAAGCCCTATTGTACAGTAATGTATGATGGGGCTTTTTATTACTTTATTGTTGCAATTACCTCTTTCATGGTTATTTGTATTTCTTGAGGGAGATCTAAGATAGTTATTAATTTATCTTGTATCCTGTTTTTATATTCTATGACTTTATCAGCATGAATAATAATTTCCGTATCTTCCATAGTGAAAATGGGAAGAGAATGCATTGTTCTATATAAATCATACCTAACAATTTCTATATATATATGAGGAAATTTATTTTCAAGTGTCATACGAAACTCTCTTAGTTTTTTATAAGAGATACTTTGTACTCCTTCACTTGCCATTAAAGCAAGATAACTTTCCGGCTTGATTATTTCCATACGATATGATTAAAAATAAATACTATTTCCATAAATTTTGACCTAATGTATGAAAGTTTTCTTACTTCATCTTAAGTTTTTGGATTTCTAGGTTCATCTTTTCTAGACGTAGTTTTACTTCTTCCATTTCCTTTTTCTTTGCTTCGAATTGTGGGTTGCTCTCGTAGGAAGTAGTAGAAAAATTGATAATCAGATTTCTTAGAAGCTCGAAATATTCCAATTGTTGATGGTATTGCTGTTGAAGTTCTGCAAGGGTGGGTTTTTTCGCAGAAGTAGCTGGAGACTGAATTTTAATTCCGACTACTGTAGAATGGAGATTCTCTATCGCATATCCTGTTAAATTTTGTTCATGCAGTCTGATAAGTCCGATTTTCTCCACATTAAAGAGGGCTTTAATAACTTTTTCCCATTGAGTGAAGAGAGCGAGGGAGTTTGGATCAGATTTAAAAAAGAGTGCGATTTTTTGGTGCTTTTTGATATTGAGACGAAGTTTAAAAGTATAGATCATTTCAAAAAGTTCAAACATCATCTCTATGTCTAGAGAGGTCTTTTTGAGGGAAGGGAAATGAATAAGCGGTTCCCATTGGTAGCCAGAAACCTGTAAGAGTGATTCTATATAGGCTGGGGCAAAAGGATAGAGGATGTGAAAGATTGCTGAAAAAATAATGCTTAAGGTAGCTTGCATGCTTCCTTCTACTTGTACTTTTCTGACCTCCAAATATCGAGCAAACAGCTTGTTTTGGATAAACTGTTGAACATGTGGAAAAAAGTGAAGCTTTGCTTCATAGGTGGTCAGTGTCGCATAGTCTGCTCGGAGGGTGAGAAATTCCCCCATCATTCGGTGGTCGAGAGCGTCAGCTTTTTTATCAAATTCTTTGATGGCTTCCTGGAGAGAGAGTGGAGTGGCTGTAGTGCTCGCTACATATCTGACTCCATTCCAGATTTGCTTCAATAAGTTATCATAGAGGCAGATTGATTCTAAAGAGAATCCTTTTTGCACGAGAAGAGAGATTCTCAAGGGAGCCACTCCGTATTCATCTAGTAGAGAAAAAATCTGGTTAGTTTGGAGGGTTTCATAGGAAAATCTTTCTTGTTTTTTTGGATCAATAAATCCTGGAAAGGTAGTCACTTCTGTGAAAAGAGGGGTTCCCAAGAAAGTTTGCTGTCGCACTATTTCATTGGCCAGTCTTCGTTCTCTTCCCTCTTCAAGTACGATAGCGGGAGCTAGTTCTTTTCCTTGCTGTGCCAAAAAAACTGGATATACACTAGCCAAGAAATCGCTATCAAAGGTTGCTCCGAGAAACTCAACCGCTTCCTTTTTTTTGGGTAATGCTAGAAAAAAATCGTCTTCCTCAGCATGTAAGACCTGTGAGTCTTGGACAAGTTTTTCAAATTCGTTCAGAGCTTTTTCTTGTTCGGTGAGCTCATCGAGGAAGGTGAGGAATTTCTGGATGGATTTATCAGCTTTTTTATCAGTGTTTCCTATTACTGCTAAAGCGTTTGCTACTTGTCCTTTTTGTTGAGTCAGAGCTCTCAAAAGTTGGGCAGCATCAAAGGTTGGCTTCAAATAATGATGGAGCGAGAGCCAGAGTAGACTAAAATCAAAGTATTTTTGTACTCCTTCAGAATAGTCTCCTTTTTCCAAGACATGGATATTAAAATACTGGTATTTCTTTCCTTCTTTTACTAAAGGGATGGGGATTCCTCGTGGGATCTGTCTATTAATGATTCCAGAAACCTGAGGTATTGCGGAGAGTATTTCTTCTTGTGCCTCAAGAAAAAGTTTTTTTTCTTCTATGGTGGTAAGTAGTGTCTCTTTGTCTTTTTCGAGATGTACTACTACTTCGTCTATCAAAAAAGGGTGTAATCTTTCCTGAGAATGGCGATAGTAGGGGACGAGAGTTTCTTGGTTGTAAACCTGTCCAAGATTGGAAATGTCTTCCAAATATTGTACGATATTATCGTAAAAGTCTTTTCTGGATTTCCCATGATATTCGCTCCCTGCATATTCTGTGTACTTCCCCTCTTTGTCGAAGATATAGTGATCGAGAGGAAGTTTGTATTTTTCTGCTAGAGCAATACTTGCAAAATCTACACAAGGATTGACTCTTTTCACTCCATTCCCTTTAGAAAAATCTACACTTTCATCTGTGAGGATGGGGATCATTCTGTTTACGATGGGGATGATGGCATTTTTCCCAATCAGTTTTTTATATCTTTTGTCTTGAGGATGGATGAGTAAGGCCACATCTCCGAAAATCGTATCGGGTATTTCCGAGCAGGTGGGCAAAATATCGCTTTTGGTTTCGATGAAATATTTGATGGTGTAGTTTTTTCCTTGTTCTTTTTTTCGGATGATATCTTGATCAGCGATAGTAGATTGTAAATCAATTGATCGATATCCGATATTTTTTCTCAGGGTGATTTTTCCTGCCTCCCAAAAAGTAGCAAACTTTTCTAAAATAAACTGAGAAAAGTCTGAAGTATAAGTAAAATTTTCTTCAGGGATTCCTGCATAGGCTTTCAGCATTTTCTGATTAATTTTTGTCTTTTTTTCTTGTTGGGCTTTGAGGTAGGTGGTCAGTTTCATGGTCCCAATCTGGGAAAGTGTCTGGCGTCTTTTTGCAAAAAACTGTTGTGCTTGATAGGTGCTTAGCAGACCTTTTGGTTCGAAAACTACACCATTGTGAGGAAGGAGTGCTGGGGAATTGGTAGTACTTTTGGTGATGAAATCTTGCATATAGAGTCCATAGAGATGTCCAAGATGAAAAGCCTGATTGCTCGGCAATGAAAAAAGTGAAAAAGCCGATGAAGCAGGAGGATTAGCAAGTTGGTATTGAGTTTGGAGGCGTTGGAGGTCTTTTGTTGTATATTTCTTTGGGAAGCTAGTCATTATGTGATCAAAAAAACGAAGTTAAATTACTTTTCTTTACTCTGCGTACCTATAGAGTTTGATTCCTGCATAAATGAGAAAAGAAATACAAATGAGCATCAAAATATCTTCTTTTGGTCAGACTTGTACTTTTTTTGCTCCTGCTAATTCCATCACTTGACCGTCATCACAGGTAGCTTCTACTCGAAAATATGCATAAATATCGACTTCAGAGGAATAATCAAAAGGGTATTCATATCTGGTTTCTTTAGTATCGAGAAGTTTTCTTTTGGTATCAGGATCTTTTTCGTCTGACATATAGAGGGTATAAGAAGTGGCGTTGTCTACAGGATCTCGGACCAGATAGGTTTTTCTTCCAATTTTTTCTGTGGTCACTCTGATCCCTTTGATGATACAGAGGCTATGGACAGGTTCAATTACCACCACAGGTCCTGTCCCTACTATGGGATCATCTTTTGCATCTAAGGGGATAGCAGGATCATAGGTGTAGATCTCTGTAGCACTTCCATGCTCTTCTCCTGTTCCTAGTAGAGGAATAATTTTAAAATAGTAGGTTTTTTTGGGTTCGATTTGGAAAATTACTGAAGTCTGTGTAGTTTTGGTTTGTTGGCTAAGTGCATCTTTAGCTAATCCATAGAGTACATTGTATCCTGATGCTTCTGCACCAACGAGCTTTCGACTGATGTAGAGTTTTTTGGGATCTTGAGGATCAACCTGAAATCTCACGTTGCGAATCTCGGGGCTATCATCTACAAAGAAGGTGGTATTACCAGAATAGGTTTTCGCTTGTCCTACAGCAGTTAATTCTACATCCAAGGAAATCTGTCCGCTAGTGATGAGTGTGGTAGTTCTGGAAAATACTCCATCAGCATCTTTATCTAGCACTAAGGGAGCTTGTCCATTACTAAAGATAAGTTTTGCGGAATTTACTGCGGGGTCTGTAGTCACTTCAAATTGTACTCTATCTCCGACTCTCAGGTCGGTATTTGGAGTGAGGCTGATTTCTTTTAATAATTGGTCGGAAACGGGTTCATAAATGAAACTCACTATTTCTGATCTTCCAAGCTCTTGGTCGGTGAGGGAAGTAATGGTGATGAGCAGAGTATTTATCCCTACACGAAGTCCGCCTAGGGTATATTCGATCCCTCCTTGAGAATCTACAGCTATCATATCCGTAGCCAAAACTCCATTCAAGTATATCTGAGCGAGAGAATTTGGGAGGTCGGGAGCTTTTGCATAAACGAAGATAGTATCAGTAGTTTCTGTACTGTTAGTCATAGGGGTGATAATGTCTATTGTTTTGAGGGAGGTGGTAGTATTGGGATTGATAACAGTCACTTTAGTGGATCCAAAGAGAGTCTCCTCAAAGTTATTCACAGAGAGCGAATATTCTCCAGCTTTTTTAATTTCTAATCCTTTACTTAAAGTGATCTTTCCTAGGTCAGAAGGTTTAAATTCTACTCGTCCTCTATTTGGTAGCGTGCGTTCGCTCACGAGTAATCCATTAATATTCATATAGATCATTCCTGTGTAGCTTGTATAAGGTATTCCGCCTTTTAGTGCGGTAATGGTCATGTCTACAGGTTGATTGATCTGGAAACTTGAGGGATTTACTTCTACTAAAAAACTGTCTGGACCCGCTTGAGCAACGGTAATCCCGATTAGCGTTCCTAGAACTATGAGCATACTCAAAAGTTTTCTCATCAGGGTATTATAGAGACGAAATAAAACCGACAGCGAAAAGCTGTCCTCCCTCAGGGCGATCTGAAATAAATTCTACCGTAATCTCCTCTTCTACTCCAATAAATGGTATCTTCAAAATCCCTTCGTCTACGTTCCCCGTAGCAAAATTGCTGACTTTGACTAACAGGGTACTAGGGCTAGATTCGATAATTTCAAAAGAATAGGGAGAATCTATTTCTTCGGTACTTATCTGAATTTCAGAAGGAGAAAAGAGCAAAGACACAAAAAGCTGATCATAGTCTTGTAATTGCTGTGAAATGAACATTTCTACTTGTTGATTTTCTTTTTTGTAAGCGACATCCCATTGAGCTTTTTGGATAGCTTCACGTTCTGCTAAAGAAAGTACACTAGCAGAGAGATCGCTTTCACGTACGATAAAGGCAAAAATCAGAGCCAATGCGACTCCTATGATAAGGATAATTACGTGTTTGATAGTGAAAGTGACTGCGTTCTTCATTTTTTCACAACAATAAAATATTGAGTGTTCGCGTTTAGCATAACAAAATGGAAATAAAAGTCAAATCGAACTTGCGAAAAAAGCTATAAATACTGTGCTTTATTTCTTTCATGTTCGGCGTTTGTTTCTCCGTAATGGATTCCTCCTTTATTATCGTGGAGATAGAAAAGATAAGAAGTCTGCTTTGGGAAAAGAGTGGCTTTTATGGTCTCTACATTGGGATTTCCAATGGGAGTAGGGGTAAGTCCTGCGACTTGTCTGGTATTGTAGGGGTTATTTGCATCAGAAACATTCTTTCCAATCACAGAAGGAGTACAGCTTGCATAAGGTTTTTTGAAATTGTAGCACAAAGTGATATCTGCTCCAAGGAGCATACCTTTTTGGAGTCTATTGTAAAAAATTCCTGCTACGGTGGATTTATTCCCATCAGCTTTTTCTTCTTTTTCTATGATAGAGGCTAGAGTGATGGTTTGGTAGATATTTAACTTATATTTTGTCTTAATCTCTGCAAAGTTTTTGGAGTAGAGGTCTCGCACTTTCTTTTTAAACGTATTGAGTTGGATAGAGACCAGCTGATTGACGAGATTTCCTCGATTGTCGAGGTAGTAGGTATCAGGATAGAGAAATCCCTCCAGACTTTTTAAACTACTATCAAAAAAATCGTATCTGGTGGAGAGTTCGGCAATTTTTTCTGCATTGGTGACATATGCGATATATTCTCCCTCGTCAATATACCCCTTCGCCATCAAATCCGCATCAATATCATAAATCGACCGTCCTTCTAGTACGGTGTAAGAAATAAAATTTTTCTCTGGCCCTTTCGCAAGATGGGTAATGAAGTCGGCTTTGGTGTAGCTACCACTGAGAGCATAGGTTCCCTCTTGGAGTGCAGGGATATCTGTGTGAGTCCTCAAGTATCGCTTTAGTCGAAAGGTTTCAGCAGAGGATAAATCAGCATAAAATTTTCTGATTGTATCGCCTTTAACGATTTCTACTTTTGTTCACGGCTGGAAGTTGAGGTCTCTGGGTCCTCGTGATTTCCGTCCTCGAAAGAGCAGGAGGATGATCAGAGCAAGCAAAAACCAGATCCCTTTTCAGGATTTTTTCTTTTTTTGCGTATGAGGTTTAAAGGTCATATAGAGGATTTCAGAGGATTTAAAAGGATTCGGCAAGCTTGCAGAAGATTTAGCAAGGTTGCAGGAGATTTATAGTGTTCCCTAGAGAAAAATCAAGATACTACATTGGTTATTTTCTTCCTCCATCTACGACAATCACTTCTCCATTGATAAAAGAGGCCTCATCGCTTGCGAGAAAAAAGATCACATTTGCGATCTCCATAGGATCAGCTTGTCTCTGGATACTAAATTTTTGCAGAGATTCCTCCATAAACGCTTTTGACAACCCTTCGTTCATGGGAGTATCTACCCAACTTGGTGCGACATCATTCACGTTAATTTTACCTGCATATTGCACAGAAAGATTTTTTGTCAGCGAAATCATTGCTGCTTTACTCATTTTATAGTCAGTGATTCAAGGGGAGTAATCATAAATTCCTCCTGTGGAAGAAACATTCACAATTTTCCCATATCCGTTTTTTAGCATTACTTCTCCAATTTTTTTACTGAGAAAGAGGGGGCCGATTGCATTTACTTTAAATACACGTTCTACTTGTTCAGGAGTAATTTCCTCAAATTCACGATCAAAAACGGTTCCTGCATTATTCACTAAAACATCAATCTTACCGTTTTTTTCAATGATCTCTTCAATCATTTTATCCTGTGCTTCGTAGTCTGCAACATCAAATTTTGCCAAATATGCCTCTCCGCCTTTCTTGTGAATTTCTGCAAGAACCTCATTAGCACCTGCATCATTATGACAATAGTTAATCCATACGATATATCCTTCTTCTGCAAATTTTTTCGCTGTGGAGGCACCTATTCCGCTACTTGCTCCTGTGATTAAAACAACTTTAGACATGATATGGATTTTATGAAGTAAAACGCTGTCCCTTTATGGATAGTAATTCCAAGAGAAAAATCAAGATAGCATTATCATCGATAAATTTACATTCGAAATGCACAGGTAATAAATATAAGATTATTACCTTTATTTCGTGATATGGAAAGCAATGCACACACAGTTATCGGAAGAAGAAAGGGAGTTAATAGCAGTACA
>JAISKI010000029.1 GCA_031261265.1 Candidatus Peribacteria bacterium | reverse complement strand
GTAAGCAGGAGGAAGGAGAGGATGACGTCAGATCCTCATGCCTCTTACATCTAGGGCCTCATAGATAATACAATGGGTAGCAACAGCGAGAAGCAATACCGCGAGGTGGAGCAAATCTTTAAACCTACCCTTAGTTCGGATTGTACTCTGGAACTCGAGTACATGAAGTTGGAATTGCTAGTAATGGCAGGTCAGCCATACTGCCGTGAATATGTCCCTGTTCCTTGCACTCACCGCCCGTCAAACCATGGGAGCTGAGGTTCTCTGAAGACTTACTATGTGGGTTAAGGAGAAAATTAGTGACTGGGGTTAAGTCGTAACAAGGCATCCCTACGGGAACGTGGGGATAGACTACCATTCTACACTTAAACCCTTACAGAAATGTAAGGTATGACAAAAAAACAAACCTTCCATCGAGGTTATCGGTGGAGTATATGTCTTAGTTTCTTTTTCTTTCTTGTATTGGTGAATTATAAAGAAGTCTGACTGAAAAGTTGGATTTTTTTTCGTTTGGATGAAAAAGTCCTCAAAAATTTGACAAATTGAGGGGAGAGGGTATACTTATATAAATCTACATTAGGTTTTTTTATTCTTAACCTGTTTAGAAAATGATCAACACTATTATTCCCAGCAACACTGTTAGTATTCAAAACAGTGGAACCCCTCCAACTACATCTCATTTGGCTACAACCTTGCTGGATGATTTACCACAACAAATTTCAGCAATAGAGCAACAACTCAATGGTGTAGATGAGCAGAGAAAATCTGCCTATGAAACAAAATATAAGATTGAAGACGAAATCAAAGAACTTTCTTTTCCTGAAGAAACAAAAGGAGATATTGTATCTTTGGGGAAGATGACTTTTGCCTTTTATGAAGAATTTCTCCAACAATATTACCCTTTACTAGCCAAAACAAGAAGTTTTGGAACATTGCTAAAAGAATGAGTAAATCCAAGTCAATTTAGAAAGGATTTAGCAAAAGAACTAGCATCGATTTCTGATCGTGATTTAAAACTGCATTTACTACATATGATAATATGATATTCTAGAACACAGATTTTTATTCCACATTCTAATCCTGAATATAGTTATGGACGATTTGATGAAGAATCTGTAAAAGAATTACGATCTGCTATTGATCTAAATGTTTCTATGGGAAAACAAACTACTTCCTCTGGATACTACTATGGAGGACCATATATTCACAGTATTGACTACAATCACCCAAATATACCAGAGGAATATAAAGACATCTTTTCTTCAAGTGATAGCTATGCCTTTTTATTCACAGATACAAACAATGTTTCCGTTTCACAAGCTCAAAAAAACTTTATTGGTAGTCATCCTGAAATTCAAGAACTTATCGAAAAAATTATGCCAAAATATATAGAAAAAAAGCACAAAAAAGACCTTTTATTGGAAGAAAAGGCTCTCAATGAAAAAAGAATAGATAATCTTATAAAAACAAAAGAAAGTCTGAAAACAGATAAGGAAAATCTTAAGAATCAACTTGATATGTTGAAATATTTGCCAGAAAATTTAAAAGCCTTCGCACACGAACTTGCTACCTTTAATAGGAAGGCAATTCCTGACATCATATCACGGTACGAGAAGAATCCACAAGCAGACTTTTTGGTTTTTGATAATGAAAAAGGTAAAGAATTTTTGCTCTTTTGTATAGAAAATCACCTTACCCCTTGTTTAGATGGGGAACATTTTATTGCTATAGGTTTGACGGAACGTAAAGTAGATAGTTGAGCTGGAATGGAATATGGGAAAATGATAACTCTCTGGTATAATGGGGAAGAACAAGAGAGTAAATATTATAAATATAGAGATGGATTTAATAGCTCAAAAGATAATAAAGTTAATAACTTCTCAACCGTTCATGATATATTGGTTGATGATACGGTATGAATTATTGAAGCACTTGCTTCACCGCTTGGTTCTGGGTGAGATACAAAAATCATTTTCGATACGAAAATACAAGATCTTTCTGCTTCAGATATAGCGATAATACCTGAATGAAGTAAGGAATACTTTGAGACAACTATAGTATCTCTTTTAAAAGGGCATACAAGAAATATAGTTGGAAATTCAGCTTTCCATAATAAATATACATGAAATACAAGTTTCCAGAATACGGAAACCACCTATGAATCAGCAAAAGAAATAGATCGTGCTTTTGATAAAAAAACATGAACAGGGGTAATTATTTTGAGAGCACAAAATAATGCAGATCCTTTGTGTGGGAAAGTATCAGAATATCTTGCATATCTTATTACTCCAGAGAAAGATCCAAAAATACTTCGAAATAGACAACTTTCTTCAAATAACATCTATAATGAGCAAAAATCAATGAAAATTCCCGTAGCAAAAGAATTATTACAAAAATCTCTTAAAGAGTAAAAAACGGTTTATATTTATGGATAATCTTTAGGAATATTTTATAAAAAATGTCAGAGCTGTCCACCGTGGTCAGCTTTTTTAAAATTTCTACAAAAAAAAGCTTTTTTTCTTGTTTTTGATCGCTATATTCGTACATTCATAATATGTTTTATTTTTTGTTGTAGGTATGCTCCTTCAAATTCTCACTCCCAATGAAATTCTTTTCTCAGGTAAGGTGGAATTTGTGGAAATTCCGACTCTTTCTGGGACGGTTGGGATTTTGCCCAATCATGCTCCTTTGACTACGCTTGTAAGTTCTGGGAAGGTGAAATTTATCAATAAAGAAAAAGAAGACAGAGTTTTGGATTCAGCTTCTTTCCTTTTTGAGGGAGATTATACGACTTTGGCGGTGGATGAAGGGATGGTCTATTTGGATGGTGAGGAAATTCAGATTTTTGTGCGTGCTGGGGTGGATGAAAATTCTCCAGATACGATGAATACCGCTTTTGAAAGGGCTCATTTGGAGATAAAAAAACTGACTCAATCCTTGCAGACGAGGAGAATTAAACACCTTTATCGCTGATAAAATCCTATGCAACTTACCCCAGCAATGCAACAATATCAAGAGATGAAAAAGCAGTACCTTGACTGCATTCTTTTTTTTCGTATGGGGGATTTTTACGAAGTTTTCTTTGAGGACGCCCATATCTGCCACAGGGTCCTCGACCTCGTTCTCACCAGCAGGAGTAAAGATGAAGCTATTCCTATGGCGGGACTTCCCTATCATAGCATTGATAAATACATTCCCAAGCTCATTCAGCATTGATATAAGGTCGCTATTGCAGAGCAGACTTCTGACCCTGTTCCCTGAAAGATTGTACAAAGGGAGATTTCCCAGATTATCACGCCAGGAACCTACATTCAGGAGGGGGATAAGAAATTTAACTATATGGTTGCCTTAACTGAACAGGAAACAAAAAGCTGAGAGAATTATCACTTGGCACGAGGAGATTTCACGATTGGAGAGTATTGGACGAAAAGTTTCACCAACCTTGGCGACTTGCAAAAGCGAATCCTTACGCTCAGTCCGAGTGAGGTGATTATGGATATAGACTTCCGTGAGAAAGACAGCATTTCCACCCCTATTCAGCAATATCTCAAATGTTTAATTTCCGTCTACGAAATCCCGAGCGACCCTGAACTTTTCCTCACGAATGTCTGTAAAGTTCAGACTTTAAGCTCTTTCTGACAAGCAACCGTAGAAGGTAGATTGCAAGCGGTGGCGTTGCTTTTGAATTATATCAAGCATACTCAGCAGAATGCTCTGACGAATGTGTACAAAATTTCCTATCACGCCCAGCTCGGAATGGTGCTGATGGACGACATCACGATTAAAAATCTGGAACTCTTTTCGTCCAGCTACGAGGCGAGCGAAAAATATAGCCTCATTGGCATTCTCGACCAGACCAAAACCACGAGCGGAGCCAGATTTCTTCGTTATCTGCTCAGTAATCCTATTCATACGCTTCCCGCCTTGCAGGAAAGGCAACACCATATCGCGAGGTATCAGGAACATTCTCACGCGAGGGAAATGTTGAAAAAGCTCGGCGATAGCTTTGATATCAATAAATTGCTCACGACTATTCTTTACAGAAAGCTGAGTCCGATACCGTTTATCAAACTCAGGACTACGCTGGGGATTTTCTTTTCCCCCCTTACGAAGGAGGGCGAGGGGGGTTCGAACATAATGCAACAGGAACTCCTCAAACTTGGAATGAGCGAAGAGGAAAAACATCAGCTTTTTACCCTTTGGGAAGAATTGAAAAAGGCTTTGAAACCTGACGAAGAGATAAAGCTGGATGGGGATTTCATTTTGGATTGCTACTGTGCGGAAGTCGACAGACTGCGTAAAATCGCGTATCATAGCGATGAACTTCTCTTGGAGTATCAGCAATTTCTCGTGCATGAAACAGGAGTCCATAATGTGAAATTGAAATTTGTGATGAACCAAGGATATTTTATTGAGCTAACGAGCAGGGATAGTGTGGCGTTTGAAGAGGCGTTGAAACAGTTGGTCAACAACCCCTCCGCCCTATCGGGCACCTCCCCTGACAGGGAGGCAAACTATATTGAAAGCACAGACTGAGTTGCAGAAGAGGGGGTTGCTAACAGATTGCAACTTACCCGTAGACAAACCCTCAAAGACAATCAGCGTTATTCTAGTCCTTATTTAGAGGAAATTCAACAATCTATCCTCTCTTCCAAAGACCAACTGACCAAACTTGAATTTCAGCTTCTGGCTACTCTCGCTGAGAAAGTCGCAAAGCTTGCAGGAGCACTCTCTTCTTTCGCACAGAAAATCGCTGAACTTGATGTATACTGCTCACACGCCATTTTTGCACAGGAACACCATTACATCAAGCCAGAACTCAATGCGACGAGCATTATCGCCATTGAAGGCGGTCGTCATCCCGTGATTGAAGCTTATCTGCCTCGCGACCAACAATTTATTCCCAATGACCTTGTCCTCGGAAATCAAACCGCACCGAGTGGTGCTTCGGAGCAGGATAACGGGCTTATCCATATCATTACTGGTCCGAATATGGGAGGTAAATCCACCTATCTTCGCCAGTCAGCTTTAATTGTTCTCTTGGCTCATTGCGGGCTGTTTGTCCCTGCTACAAGTGCCAAAATCTGACTGATTGATGGGCTGTTTGCTCGTGTGGGGAGTGGCGATGTGATTGCGAAAAATCAGTCTACTTTTATGACCGAGATGATAGAAGTGTCGAATATTCTCAATAATGCGACAGAGAAAAGTTTCATCATCTTTGATGAGCTGGGTCGTGGGACTTCGACCTATGATGGAATGGCGTTGACGAGTGCGATTTTGCAGTACATTCTTAAAAATCTGAAAGCCAAAACGCTTCTGGCGACCCATTATCACGAGCTTATCAAGCTGGAAACTACCTATCCCGAAGTCAGAAATTTTTCTGTTTCCGTCTATGAAACCGAGCACGAGGTGGTATTTATGAAAAAAATAGTAAAAGGCTGAGCCAACAAGAGCTATGGAATTGATGTCGCGAAAATCGCGGGCATTCCTGAGGCGATT